>CAZGIC010000026.1:17252-21433 GCA_964526435.1 uncultured Lachnospiraceae bacterium
GCAACAACGGAAGCTGTAACTACAGATAACAGTATAGCCCAAAGTCTTCTTGCCCTTGTAAATCAGGCAAGAGCAGAAAACGGACTTTCAGCTCTCAGCTTAAATGACAGTCTTTCGGCTGTTGCTCAGACAAAAGCAGAAGATATGGAAAATAACAATTATTTTTCACATACTTCACCTACATATGGTTCTCCCTTTGATATGATAAAAAATGCAGGTATAAGTTATAAATCTGCAGGTGAAAATATAGCAAAGGGTCAGAAAACCGCAGAGGCTGTGTTTAATGCATGGATGAATTCAGAAGGACACAGAGCAAACATATTAAGTTCAAACTTTACACAAATGGGTATAGGTGTAACTGATGGTTCTACAAAATATTGGTGCCAGATGTTTATAGGTTAATATATGTCAATAAAAGCAAAACAATCGAAATCGTCTATGTGAGAGCATAGACGATTTTACTATATTTAAGGGCAGGTGTAAAATATGACAAATATCATTAAAAAATTTTAATTAATTACATTTTTTTATTTATAGGCTTGAAAAGGGTTATAAAATATATTAAAATAGTAATAAATGTAAATGGGGAGAAAAAAATAATGAGAGCAGACAGAAATAATGAAAATTCACAAACTGTAAGCGATATTATAAAAAAACTTGATGAAAATGTTGTTGAACACAGGAGAAGCGGAGAAAAAAATGCCAGGACCAAAAGTACAAAATCAATTGTTATAAAATCTATAGCAGCGGTTTTTGTATTTGCTGCTGTAGTGTATACCGGAATAGGTTATATTAAGTATAATGGTAAGTTTTTGCCTGGAACAGTAATTAACGGCACAGATTTTTCCGGAATGAGCGTTGAAGAAGTTTGTGATTATTATGAAAATAAAATAAATAACTATACACTGGATATTATACATGATACATATGTTATAGACAAAATAACTCCAGATAAAATTTCTCTTGAACTGAGCTGGAAAGCCAAGTGGTATTTTGCAAGCCTAGTAAAGAAACAGGCAAACATTATGTGGCTTCCTGCAATTTTAGGTAAAGAAGATGTCTATGAAATGGATTATATGGATATTATGACATATAATGTTCATCAACTTAATTTCTTCATAGCTGATTCAGTAGGCTATAATCTCCCCGTAACAATAGAAAGCAGACAAGGTTCTATTTTCTATAATGGAAATAATTTTGAAATAGTGCCTCCTGTTCAGTCAGACCAGATAGATCCTGCAACATATATTCAGAGAGTGTATTCGGCTGTGCAGAGTTTATCTGCTGAAATGGTAATTGAAGAATCAGACTGTTATGTAAAAAATGAAATGACACCAGAAATAGAGGAAAAACTCAATGAGGCTTGTGAAGTTGCTGAAAACTTTTTTAACAGTAAAAATATGAATATAAGCCTTAAGGATTATGATTATGACTTTAATTCTGAAATTATAAATGCAATTTATAATATAACGGCTGACTACAATTTTATATGTAATGAAACTACAATTGACAATGGAATAGATGTAATTTCAGACAGGTATAATGATATTGGAAAAGAGATAAGTTTTCAGACATCTCACGGAACAACTGTTACTGTAGAGGGCGGAGATTACGGTACATATATGGATACAAAATCTCTCAGGAAAGCAGTAAAGGCTGCTATACTTGATAATGAAGATGTTGATGAAGTAATAAATCTTAAGACTAATACTTTAGACGGAGTTATAGGAGAGATAGGAGATACATATGTTGAAATTGATCTTACAAATCAGTATTTATATATGTATGTAGACGGTGAGCTTATAAGGGATTGCCCCGTTGTAACAGGACTTCCCGGAAGCAGGGCAACACCTCAGGGAGTATACAGATTAAAGTCAAAGGCAATGAATGTTACCCTTGTTGGAGCGGATTACCGTACACCTGTAAAGTATTGGATGCCTTTTAACGGCGGTATAGGAATGCATGATGCAACATGGCAGAGTTATTACGGAGGGGATACATACCTTACAAACGGTTCTCATGGCTGTATAAATATGGCAATAAGTGATGCGGCTGTTGTATATGAAAATGCAATAATCAATATGCCTGTAATATGTTATTATCATGACAGGATTGATGTATTTCAGCCAATAAGTACTTATGAACGAAATGGGGCATAATAATATATATAACAAATGATAAATTAAAATTTTTGGAGCGATTATACGATGAGTAATGAGTTAAAAGACAATTCTGCGGAAAATGAAATGCAGAATTTTAATGGAGATGAAAATGTAAAAATAAATTATACGGATTTTTTAAAAGATGCAGAGGAAATTGAAAAGGAAATTGCTAAAGAAGAGGAGCTGAAAAGACAAAAGATAAAAGAAAAGTTTAAAAAACCGGGGTTTATAAAAAACAAAAAGTCAGATGATGATCAAGTCAGCAATGATGAAGATGATATTAAAGAAGAAGATGAAAAGGATATAGACCTTGAAAATTCTGAATTGAAAAGGGCAGAAATCATAAAGGAAAGAGTTATTCTGACAGCTTTTGGCTTTTTTGCTGTGATTGCAGTGTATTTGTTGATTTCATTTGTGTATTATAACAACAGATTTCTTCCGTCAACTGTTATAAACGGTGAGGATTGCTCGGGAAAAACTGTTGAAGAAGTGTCTGATATAATGAAAGAAAAAATGGACGACTATCAGCTTAAAATTGTATATAATGACATTACAATTGATGAGCTTTATGGCAGCGATATAAATCTCTCATTTGGAGATATGGGTGTTGTTCTTGATGATATATGTGATAATCAGAATAAAATAATGTGGCTTAAAAGGCTTATATTTGATTCTGAATCTATAAGTACTTCAGAGGGATTTTATTATGATACAAATATATTAAATCAATTTATTAACAGCTCCCTTGTATTAAGTATGACCTCCACTATAGAGAGTGAAAATGCAGGGCTTGAATATGTTGACGGGGAATATCAAATTAAACCGGCGGTATACGGAGATGAAATTAATAAAACTGCTTTTATAAATAAAATTATAGATTCCGTAAACAGCCTTAATACAAGTATTGATATTAACAGAGATGAATGTTTTGTTATGCCTGAGTTGACAGAAGACAATAAAACACTTATAAAATCATGTAAAGAGGCTAACAAACTTATTGAAAATAAAATAGAATTAAATGTAACAGATGATTTATTTGAAATACCTGTTGATATTAAAAAAGACTGGCTTACTGTTGACAATACAGGAGAACTTATATTTGATACTGAAGCTTTTTCAAAATATATGGACAGAATTGACAGAAGTTACAGCTGCAGTGATGATGAAAGAGAATTCAAAACCTATCATGGAGATACGGTGACAGTAACAGGCGGTGACATTGATACCGGTGTTAACAGGACGAAACTTACAGAGGATATGTCGATTGCTATGCTCAATCAGAGGGATTCAATAGTAGTTGTGGACTTTATATCATATGAAAATACGGAAATAGGCAACAGTTATATTGAAATTGACCTTTCAAATCAAATGTTGTGGATGTTCATAAACGGTGAACAGATAGTTGCTGCTCCTGTTATAACAGGAAGTGATGACGGTGAACATAATACTCCGGAAGGTGTTTACAGATTAAAGTCTAAAACACAGGATACAACAATAACTGAAAACGGAGAAACAAAAGAAGTTGCATATTATATGAGTGTAAACGGTGATGTTGGAATTTGTGATGCTTCATGGAAAAGTCTTTTTGGCGGAAGTGCATATATGAACGACGGTTCAGACGGCTGTGTATATGTACTTGAAGAGTCAGCAAAAGAAATTTATGAAAACTGTTATGAGAATATGCCTGTTATAATGTATCATCATGAAATAATTGAAAGCTATTTTATTGAAGATTCATATATGGGTGAGTTGATGGAACTTATTGAAAACAGACCTGAAATTCCAACCTATGAAGAAGATTCAGAAGAAACAAGTGAAGATTCAGAGGAAGGAACTGAAGATGAAAGCGTTACGGAAGATACTGAAGATGAAATGGAGGACGTAACCGAAAGTAATCAGTCAGATAACAGTTCGGAAAATGTATCATCAGACCATGAAAGCATTGAAGAAAATGGGGGACATGATACAGAAAGTACAGTAAATGACAGTAATGATATTACTAATAACAGCAGTGAAAAT
>CAZGIC010000027.1:0-21428 GCA_964526435.1 uncultured Lachnospiraceae bacterium
TTTATTATGAGAATGATGGTTTGTGGAGATGTAATAAAAATTTGAGTAATCATACCTTTTTTGATAAGCTGCCTTTGAATATGACTTATCCCGATATACAGCCGATGATGATTGAATATGCTATAGAAAATTTTAATATAGAGAGTAATGAACGATGAATGTTATATTTTTAGATATAGATGGTGTGCTTAATTCAAAGATTTGGAATGAAAATCACAAGGAAGAAATCAAAAGAGGGGTATTAATTGATGAGGATAAAGTAAAATTATTAAAGGAGATCCTTATAAAAACAGGTGCAGTTGTTGTTTTACATTCAGGCCGGAAATTCTGGTTTGATAAAGATATTAAGCCGATAAGAAAAGAGTCAGAATTTCTTGCTGGTTTGGTGCGGTAAATCGGAATTTATAGTAAAATTCATCATTGCTGAATTTTATGTAATGTTTTCAAACTCCTTGCATTGCACAGAATGATATCGTTTTAAATATGGACGGAAATACAATTATTAAATATTTGCAATACTATATAAAAGAAAAAGAATATAATTCGGAAATTGTGTTTGAAGAGAACAGGTATAGATTTATTTAATGTATATCTGAAAAAAGGTGCAAAAAAATGTTAAAAATAGTTTAAAAGTGCTTGAAATGGAAAATAAAATATGTTAAAATAGGCACTATAAATTGTGAATTGCTATGATGAAGAAAAGTAATTTAGGTAAGACTGACAGGGATTTGGTGCCGTGGATTGAGAGCATCAATCTGACACTCCTTTATGAAAGAACACTTCGGAGTTTATTCTGCAAAAGGTTTTGCATAATTGCACCAATTGCCAAGTAGTGGAATACGTTTGGTATGCGTTAAATACCCTTGAGAGGACAATTTTGTCAATACAGGTGGTACCGCGGTTATTCCGTCCTGAGGCTTTAGGGCTTCAGGGCGTTTTTTTATATAAAGGTATTGCTTAGTATTTATAGATGTCAGCTTTTTGAATCTTTGTTCCGAAATGCAGGTAAAGTAACGGGCGATTAATAATCGCCCCTGCAAATTATAGGGTGATTGAGCCGTTGAATATTTTATAATATTACTTTTTGATCATAGCTAAATGGACTACACAGGAAAGGTGAGAAAAAATGGTTAATGCTACAGGCGAAAGGACTATAACAGACTTATCCATTGATGAACTTAAGTCACTTAGTCCCGAAGAAAAAAAGTGTGTAACAACTCACGGCGTTATTTATAATGTCAGAGATATGGGTGATTTTGCCTTCATTATCATCAGAAAAATAGGCGGTCTTGTTCAGTGCTTTTATGACAAGAAGATAACAGAAGAAGACAGACACCTTTTTCAGGATGAAACAAGTATAAGAGTTACAGGCGAAGTAAGAGATGAGGAAAGGGCAGTAAACGGCTTTGAAATTGTTATTGACAGTTTAGAGGTGCTGTCTTCACCAAAAGAGGAATTGCCTTTAAATGTAAGTAAAAGAAAACTTAATATTGCCATTGAAAACGAAATAGAAATAAGACCTGTTACCCTCAGAAATGAACAGAGAAGAAGTGTATTCAAACTTCAGGAGGGTATTGTAAGAGGTTTCAGAAGATACCTTGAAGACAATGGGTTTACTGAAATATTTTCTCCTAAGATAATTGCGGCAGGTGCAGAGGGCGGTGCCAATATATTCAAGCTTGATTACTTTGGTAAAAAAGCGTATTTAGCACAGTCACCTCAGACATATAAGCAGACACTTATACCTGTTTATGAAAGAGTATTTGAAATAGCCCCTGTATTCAGAGCTGAGAAGCATGATACTGCAAGACATCTTAACGAATATGTTTCAGTTGACTTTGAAATGGGATTTATAAACAGTTTTTATGATGTTATAAATATGGAAACAGGAATGTTAAAATACTGCTTTAAGTATCTTAAGGAAAATTATGCACTTGTGTTAAAGAAATTAGGCTGTGAGCTTCCTGAAATCGACACTATTCCATGTGTTAAGTTCAGAGATGCAAAGGAAATGGTTGCAAAGAAGTATGGCAGAAAGATAAAGGATCCTTATGACCTTGAACCTGAGGAAGAAAGACTTATAGGTGAGCTTTTTAAAGAGGATTATGGCAGTGATTTTGTATTTGTAACACATTATCCTGTTAAGAAAAGACCTTTCTATGCTATGGATGACCCTGAGGATCCTAAATATACACTGAGCTTTGACTTGTTGTTCAGAGGACTGGAAATCACTACAGGCGGTCAGAGAATTCATGACTATGATGAGCAGGTTAAGAAAATGATATTTAAGGGACTTTATCCCGAAGATTTTGAAAGCTATTTAATGCTCCACAAGTACGGATGTCCGCCTCATGGCGGTCTGGGTATGGGTCTTGAAAGACTTGTAATGAGGTTACTTGACGAGAAGAACATAAGAGCAACTTCTATGTTCCCAAGAGATACAACAAGACTGAATCCATAAGGAGGTAAATTATGACTGTTCAGGAAAAGTTAATTGCTTGCCTTGTTGAAAATACTGGCATTGAACTGAATGATGCAATGCTTGAGAATGTTAAGGTAAGATTTGATATGATATTAGACCTTATCGGCTACAGTAATGTAACAGAAACTGTTTCAGAAAACAGGGTTGTAAATGTTGCCGAAACAGGTATTGATGATAATCTTATAAAGTATCTTGAAGAACTTTCAAGACTCAGACTTACTCATGAAGAAGAGGAAAGGGCTAAGACTGATCTTACAAAGATACTTGGCTACATTGATATGTTAAATGAGCTTGATACAACAGATGTAGAGGCTATGAGCCATCCATTCCCTTATACTAACAACTTCAGAGAAGATGAGTGTAAGGAGTCTACAGAGAGAGAATTAATATTAAAGAATGCACCTCAGCAGAAAGACGGCTGTTTTAAGGTGCCTACGACCGTAGAATAGGGAGGATATTATAAATGGAATTAAAAAATAAAACTGCCCTTGAAATAGGTCAGATGATTAAAAATAAAGAAGTATCCTCTGTTGAGGTTACTAAAGAAATGCTTAAGAATATCAAAAGCAGAGATGAAAAGGTCAATGCTTTTGTTACCGTATTTGAAGAAGAGGCTGTAAAGCAGGCTGAAGAGGTACAGGCAAAAATCGATTCAGGAGAACTTAATTCTCCTCTTGCAGGTGTGCCTATGGGAATTAAGGACAATATATGTACAAAGGACAGACTTACTACCTGTGGTTCAAAAATGCTTTATAACTTTAAGCCCCCATATAATGCAACTGCAACAGATAAACTTGAAGAAGCAGGTGCTGTTGTACTTGGTAAGCTTAATATGGACGAGTTTGCAATGGGTGGATCAACTGAAACATCATATTTTGGTGCAACAGGAAATCCTTGGGATACAGAGAGAGTTCCCGGAGGTTCATCAGGAGGAAGTGCTGCTGCTGTAGCTGCTCAGGAAGTTACTTATGCTCTTGGTTCAGATACAGGCGGTTCCATAAGACAGCCTTGTTCATTCTGCGGTGTAAGCGGTATTAAGCCTACTTACGGTGCTGTATCAAGATACGGTCTTGTTGCCTTTGCATCTTCCCTTGACCAGATAGGACCTTTGGGAAGAGATATTAAGGACTGTGCAGAGGTGCTTTCAGTAATAAGCGGTCACGATCCTAAGGATTCTACATCAGTTAAAAGACCTGTGTTTGATTTTTCAAACTGTTTTAACACAGATTTAAGGGGAATGAAAATAGGTATCCCTACAAACTATTTCGGCAAGGGTCTTGATGAAGATGTTAAAAAGCCTGTTCTTGAGGCTGCCGAAACATTAAAGAAGCTTGGGGCTGAAATTGAAGAATTTGAAATGAATATTGTGGACTATGCTATTCCTACTTATTATGTTCTTGCCTGTGCAGAAGCCAGCTCTAACCTTTCAAGATATGACGGTATAAAGTACGGATACAGAAACAGAGATTGTGAGGACTTAATGGAAGTTTACTTGACTTCAAGAAGCGAGGGCTTTGGTATGGAAGTTAAGAGAAGAATTATGCTTGGTTCCTTTGTGTTAAGTTCAGGATATTATGACGCATACTACAATAAGAGCTTAAAGGTAAGGGGACTTATTAAAAAGAGCTTTGATGAAGCTTTTGAAAAGTATGATATGATATTGTCACCTGTTGCTCCTACGACAGCATATAAAATAGGTGAAAATTCTTCTGATCCTCTTAAAATGTATTTAGGTGATATTTATACAGTATCTGTAAATCTTGCAGGTATTCCTGCCGTATCTGTGCCTTGTGGCTTTGGCAATAATGGTATGCCTGTAGGTATGCAGTTAATAGGAAATGCTTTTGACGAGCCTAAGCTTGTGAGAGCTGCCTATGCTTTCCAGAAGGAAACTGATTTCCACACTAAAAAGCCTGAAATGGCTGAAGTGAAAGGAGGAAATAACTAATGAATTATCAAATGGTAGTAGGCTTGGAAGTACATGTTGAGTTGTCTACTAAGTCAAAGATTTTCTGCAGTTGTACTACTGAGTTCGGCGGAGAACCCAATACACATGTCTGCCCTGTTTGTTCGGGTATGCCTGGAGTACTTCCTGTATTAAATAAAAAGGTTGTTGAATATGCCATAAGGGCAGGTATTGCAACTAACTGTGAAATTACAAGATATAATAAATTTGACAGAAAGAATTATTTCTATCCCGATCTTCCAAAGGCTTATCAGGTAAGTCAGTTGTATCTGCCTATATGCAGAAACGGTAAGGTTGAAATTGAAGTTAATGGCGAAAAGAAATATATAGGTATACATGAAATCCATATGGAGGAAGATGCCGGTAAGCTTGTACATGACCCTTGGGATGACTGTACACTTGTTGACTACAACAGATGCGGTGTTCCTCTTTTGGAAATAGTATCAGAGCCTGATTTCAGAAGTGCTGATGAAGTTATTGCTTATCTTACAAAGTTAAGGGAAACAATGATGTACCTTGGTGTGTCTGACTGTAAGATGCAGGAAGGTTCAATGAGAGCCGATGTAAATATTTCAGTAATGCCAATGGGTTCAAATAAGTTTGGTACACGTACAGAAATGAAGAATATGAACTCATTTAAAGCTATTTACAAGGCTATTAACTATGAGGCACAGCGTCAGATCGATATACTTGAGGCAGGCGGTGCTGTGACCCAGGAAACAAGAAGATGGGATGACAATAAGGATGCAAGCTTTGCTATGAGAAGCAAGGAAAATGCCCAGGATTACAGATATTTCCCTGAGCCTGACCTTCTTCCGATTGAAATAAGCGAAGAGTGGATTCAGAATACAAAGGACAATATGCCCGAATTGCCTGAGGCTAAAAGAGCAAGATATATGTCTGAGTTTGGACTGTCTGAATATGATGCATCTGTTATTACTGCTGAAAGACAGATTGCATATGTATTTGAAGATGCAACTGCCATATGCGGCAAACCTAAGGAAGTCTGCAATTATGTAATGGGCGAGCTTATGAGACTTATGAGCGAAACAGGCACTCTTGCAGAGGAGCTTGAAATAGATCCTAAGAAGATAGCTGAAATTATTGAACTTGTTGCTGACGGTAAGATCAACAGAACTGCAGCCAAGGAAGTATTTGAGGCTGTATTCAGAGAAAATGCTGAACCTGAAAAATATATTGAAGAGCATAATCTTGCTATGGTTGATGATACTGCTCTTGTTGAAGAAATTGTTGCAAAGGTTATAAATGATAATCCTAAGTCAATTGAAGATATTAAATCAGGCAAGGCAAAGGCGAGAGGCTTCCTTGTTGGTCAGACTATGAAGGCACTTAAGGGTAAGGCTAATCCACAGACTGTAAATAAGGTGCTGGATGAAAAATTAAGTGAAATATTATAAATATAAATGTAAAATGCCGAAATGCTGAATTTCGGCATTTTTGATTCTTATTAAAGTATATTTATATAATAAAAATGACGGCTGTAATAACCGTCATTTATTATTTACAAACTATATCAGTAACTATTGCTTCCGTATGTGATACCTTCGGAAGTAATACATATACGTGCCTTTTTGTTGCCAAGATGGATAATGTCAATAAGTCCGTTTTCTTCAAGTTCTTTGAGGGATTTTAAAATATTACTTAATTCATTTTCATTATTTGCTTTGTAATAATAAGTATACATATCTCCGCCCATTAAGTAGGACTGATAGACTCTGCTGAAAATTTTTTGGGCTGTATTCGTCATAGAAGTCACTCCTGTAAAAAAATTATATCTAATGTATTCAATAAAAACACACCATTTATATTATGTATTATATAGTAGATGTAAAAAAAAATCAAGAGAATTTACAAATTATTTAAAATAGATACAATTTCATAAAGTTAATTATTATAACTAAGGATATTCTTAAGAAAACACATAAAGTGGAATAAAACACCTCTGTTGAAAATAATAAAATGTTTGTATAAATGCTTTAATTACGTTGAAAAGAAGAAGTGTTTATGTTAATATATATATGGAGGTGTAATGAATATGTTGCTAGACTGGAAACAGGCATTGCTTCCTTATGAGCAGGCAGTTGATGAGCTTGTAATTAAGTTTAAGGGAATAAAGAGAGAATATTATACGGCAAATATGATTTCTCCTATTGAGGATGTTACAGGGCGTGTTAAAACTGTTGCAAGTATAATAGAAAAGGCTAACAGACGTAACATTCCTCTTGACAAGGCTCTTGATGTCCTTGAGGATATAGCTGGCATAAGAATAATATGCAGATTTGTTGATGACATACAGGAAGTTATTGAATTAATAAGAAAAAGGGACGGCAAGGATATGGAAATCCTTGAAGAAGAGGATTACATAACAAATACAAAAACAAGCGGGTACAGAAGTTATCATATAACTATAAGTTACCCTATGTTTGTACAGGGAGAGTATAAAAAGCTTAAGTGTGAGCTTCAGATAAGAACTCTTGCTATGAATTTCTGGGCCACTATTGAACATTCTCTCAGGTATAAATTTGACAAAAATGTTCCTTCTGAAATAAAAAACAGACTTAAGGTGTGTGCGGAGGCTGCCTATAAGCTTGATGAGGAAATGGACAAAATCAAAGATGAGTTAATGGAATCTCAGCAGTTTATGGAAAACAGAGAACAGCTTATTAATAAAATAATACATAATATACATGTATTGTATAACAGTTCAAATGTTAAAAATAAAAATGAGTATAACTATCAGTTTATTAATCTCTATCAGGAGGGTAATATTGATAAACTGAGGGAATTTAATGCTGAACTTGAAACTTTGCTTAAAGATATAGGAGAATAAAATGGCTTTATATGCTATGTCAGACTTGCACTTAAGTCACTACAAGGAAAAACCTATGGATATATTTGATGAAGTGTGGCATAATCATACTGAAAAAATATATAAAAACTGGAATAATATTATATCTGATGAGGATACCGTAATTGTAAACGGGGATTTGTCATGGGGAATGACAATGGAAGAAGTTAAACCTGATCTTGATTTTATAAGTGAACTGAAAGGGAAAAAAATTATTGTTCAGGGAAATCACGATTATTTCTGGAATTCTACGGCAAAACTTAATACTCTTTATGATAATATGTTTTTTCTTAAGAACAATTTTACAACGTATGGTAATTATGCCATATGCGGTTCCAGAGGCTGGCTTTGTCCGGGAGATACAAGGTATACGGATCATGACAATAAAATTTACTTAAGAGAAGTTGGAAGAATGAAATTATCAATTGAAGCTGCTGTTAAAGAAGGATATAAAGGTGAAAATATTATTGTGGCAATGCACTATCCGCCCACAAATGACAGATATGAAAACTCGTTATTTACAGCATTGTTTAATAATTTTAAAATAAAACGTGTTATTTACGGGCATCTTCATGGTGCTTCTAAATATAATAACAGTCTTGAAGGTGAAATAAATGGAATAGAATATTCACTTGTATCGGCTGATTATCTGAAATTTAAACCAATTAAAATAATGTAAGGAGAGAAAATAAAATGGCTGAAAATCCTATTGTTACTTTTGAATTTGAAGATGGTGCTAAAATTGTTGCGGAGCTTTATCCCGATATTGCACCAAATACAGTTAATAATTTTATAAGTCTTATTAATCATAATTTTTATGACGGATTAACATTTCACAGAGTTATTCCCGGATTTATGATACAGGGAGGCTGTCCTAACGGAACAGGTACAGGCGGTCCCGGTTACAGCATAAAGGGTGAGTTTGCATTAAATGGATTTAAAAATGATTTAAAACATACTGAAGGTGTTCTTTCTATGGCAAGGGCAATGCATCCCGATTCTGCAGGCTCACAGTTTTTTATAATGCATAAAAC
Source organism: uncultured Lachnospiraceae bacterium (assembly GCA_964526435.1). Lineage (GTDB taxonomy): Bacteria > Bacillota > Clostridia > Lachnospirales > CAG-274 > Gallispira. The sequence continues at coordinate 8,352 of CAZGIC010000027.1, forward strand.
TTCGCCTCATCTTGACGGACAGTATGCTGCCTTTGGAAAGGTAATTGAAGGTATGGATGTTGTAAATGATATTGCAAATGTTCCTACTGATTTTTCTGACAGACCTGTTATGGATGTTGTTATTAAAAGTGTTACAGTTGATACTTTTGGTGAGGAATATCCGGAACCTGAAACGATGTAATATGTTTTAATTAAAATTTAATCTTTTATTAAGGCGGTTTTAAGTGGTATAATGTAAATTATAATACGGGCGGTAATATACGCCCGTATTTGTCTATAAGAAATTTATAAAAAAACGGTGTTTAAATAGTATTAATGAGAGGAGTATAAAAATGGAAAAATCACTGGGAAAAGTTCTTGTTGTGGAAGATGAAAGTAAGCTGGCACGTTTTATTGAACTTGAATTAAAGCATGAAGGCTATGATGTTGTTTTGGCAGAAAACGGAAGAGAAGGAATAGAAAAATTTTATGAAGAAGAACCAGATATTATACTTCTTGATCTGATGCTTCCTGAATTGAATGGTATTGAGGTTTGCAGAAGACTAAGAAAGGAGTCAGATATTCCTATAATTATGCTTACTGCAAAGGGTGAAACAATGGATAAAATTGCCGGACTTGACAGCGGGGCAGATGATTATATTACAAAACCTTTTGCTATAGAAGAGCTTTTTGCAAGAATGAGGGTTGCTTTGCGAAGAAGTACAAATTCAAATGACAATAACGGAAATGTATTGGTTTTACATGATCTTAAAATAGATATACCAAGAAGGACAGTATATTATAAAGATAATGAAGTGGAATTGACAAAAAGAGAATTTGAACTGCTTACCTATCTTGTAAAAAATAAAAATATTGTTATATCAAGGGAGCAGATTTTAAATCAGGTATGGGGATATGATTACATTGGTGAAACAAATGTAGTAGATGTATATGTAAGATACCTCAGAACAAAAATTGATGATAAATTTGGCATTAAACTGATTCATACTATAAGAGGTGTTGGATACTTTGTTAAAGATGAAGAATAAGCTGATGGATAAAATAAAGTCGAAATATGATAAGCTGACAATTACAGGGAAGATTACACTTATATATACATCTGTATTTGTGCTTATGATAGTTGTAGTTTCTGTTATAGCACTTTTTAATATGTGGATATCATATAATAGTATGTCAAAAAGTGAAATAAATGCGGCAGCAGACAGAATTGAAAATTACATATGTGAAGGTAATACTCTTGATAAAGCAGAGATAGAAGATATTATTGATAATCCATATATAGATGTAATGATTATGAATAAAAGCAAAAGACCCGGGGATAATATAGGCACTATGAATGACCCGGAAAGATTTCCTAGAATTGATAATATGGATAATAAAGAGGGAGATATTTACGGTACGAATAGTGTTGATGATATTCCTTACATGTTTATGAGAAGAGTTTTTGAATATAATGGGGATACATATGAAATAGTTATATTCAGAAAAAATCAGGTGGAAAACAGGGTACTTTATTATTGTCTTACAATTATTGTAATAACAAATCTTATTTCAATACTTGTGGCAGTATTAATAGGTAAATATATAAGCAAAAAAATACTTTCACCTATTAGAGAAATTACAGAAACGGCTGAAAATATCAGTCTTTATGATTTATCTCAAAGAATAGCTGTTCCTGAAACTAAGGATGAAATTCATACGTTGGTTGTAACATTTAATGATATGATTGACAGACTTCAGGAAAATTTTAATAAGGAAAATAAGTTTATTTCAGATGCTTCCCATGAATTGAAAACTCCTATTGCAATTATTCAGGGTTATATTAATATGATCTATAGGTGGGGAAAGGATGACCCTGAAATATTAAATGAGTCTATTGAGTCAATAAAATCTGAAACAGAGCATATGAATGCCCTTATACAGCAGCTTTTATATCTGGCAAGAGATACCCAGGGGAAAAATCAGATCAATATTCAATACGTTTCCCTTAGTGAAGTTGCTGAAGATGTTACAAAGGAAATTGAAGTTTCAAATCCGAATATTGTGACAACATTTGAAAATGAGTCAAATGATGAAGTTATTGTAAAGGCAGATAAACATATGCTTAAACAGCTTATATGGATATTTGCTGAGAATGGTATCAAATATTCAGGAGACAAGCAGTGCCATTTGACCATAAAGATTGGATATAAGGACGAGTTCCCTTATTTTTCTGTGACAGACAATGGTATAGGAATAGAAAAGTCTGCTTTAAATAAGATATTTGACAGATTTTACAGATATGATGAGTCAAGAAACAAAAAAATTGAAGGAAACGGTTTAGGTTTGTCCATTGCAAAAGCTATAGTAAAACAGTTGGGTGCACGTATAGATGTTAAATCAACTGTAGGTGAGGGAAGTACATTTACTGTCATTTTTAAAAAATGTGAATGATTACGTTTTTATTACAATGACTCGAAATTTGTTACAAAATCTTTTAAATGTGATATAATCAAGAGAAATGTTGATTAATTAATATAGGTTATCAACTAATGTAGTTTAGAAAAAGTATTAGCTTAAGTTGTGCTTTGGGTTTCTCTTTCAGGGAGAACGGTACATGAGTTTTAATAAAAGTATTGAATAAACTGTATTAGAGATTATCTGATACCTGTATATCAATATTTCTCTGATTTTTTGGTTATTTGTCATTTCTGCAGCGGTTTATAATGAAATGGCGGATGTGACAAAATAAAACCGTTTTAAAGTATAGAATAATTTTTTTATTATTGCTAAGAAAGGGGTGAAAGTTTTGCGAATAAAATCATGGATAGTATTAATTACTTTGACTTTTGTTATATTTGCTGCAGGCAGTGCAAATGCTGCCAACAGATATATCAATATGACACTAAGATACGATTATACTGACCATAGTTACAGTGCAGAAGAAGTTTTTGTTTCAATAGATGATGAAATATTAACTGATTTAGATATGCCTCCTATAATACTGAACGGATATACTCTTGTGCCGGCAAGGGAAGTCTTTGAGGGCATAGGGGCAACAGTTGAATGGAATGATGATCTGGAGCAGGTTTATGTTACATATGGAGATACTCTGGTGGTTATTCCCATTGGCAGTGCTAAAGCATATGTAAATGGTGAATCAGAAACTATGCAGACAGAGGCAAAAATAATTAATGACAAGACAATGATTCCTTTAAGGTTTGTTACAACTGCTCTTGGCTTTGAAATAGAGTGGGATGATACAACAAGGATTGCAAATATTGTTACAAAACAACAGACAACAACCACTACGACAACTACTACAACTACGGAAGCAACAACTGAGGTAACAACAGCGGAAACGACTCAGTCAAGTGAAACAACAACTGCAGTGGATACTAATGCATACAACACTGCTTACACTGATGACTATGGCTATGATAATGATGCAGGATATTATTACATTAAAGACAGTGCAGATGTAATAGATGTAAATGATTTTGTACATTATGATGATTATTATAATTTAACTTATTCTTTAGTATTAAACGGAGATTATCAGAATTTATTGTCAGACGGCAGTTATACTTCAACTGCAACGGGCATAAGCAGTATAAATGTTTCTGTGGCTTCGGATAAGACAACCATTACATTTAATGAAACTCAGATTATGGCAATGGATATTACCAAGGCTAACGGTTTTGTTTATATAAAACCTGTACTTCCTAAAGAAAAGTATTCTAAAATTATAGTTCTCGATGCCGGACATGGCGGAACTGATCCGGGGGCCTCAGCAAATAATCTTGTAGAAAAGGATTTGACTCTTCAAATGCTTTTGGCTGCTAAAGAACTTTTTGACCAGAGTGATATAAAGTGTTATGTTACCAGAGCAACAGATACATATCCAAGTTTTGATGACAGAACAAATCTTGCTAATGAAGTTGGAGATGCTTTTATATCAATACATATAAATTCGGCTACAAATACTTCTGCAAGTGGTACGGAAACATACAGCTTATATGCAAATGATTTGGGAAATGGGCTTACAAGCTACAGATTGGCTGAGGAAATGCTTAATCAGCTTCTTGATAAGCTTGGAACCGTAAACAGAAGTGTTAAAAGTGATAACCTGATTGTTTTAAGACAATCTGTAGTACCGGCAACATTGATTGAAATTGGATTTATTTCAAATACCGGTGATGCTTCGATTATGGGCAGTCAGGAAGGAATAAATAAAGTAGGACAGGCTATATATGATGGAGTTGTAAATCTCTTTAATACATATACACCTGTAAGATAATTAAATATATTTAGGGTGTTGACTTTTTTCGACACTTTGAAACGGCATAGATAATTATATCTGTGCCGTTTTTCAGTTATATATAATTGTGTAATTTTACTGTTATGTCACTTTTAGGGAAATAATGAAGTGTGTTGAATTAAACAGAGCATAAACAAAAAATCCTTTGTTTATGAGATTATATTAAAACATATGTACTAAGGAAAGTAGTTTTGGTGTGAATAATGCACACTATCCAGTGATAAAAAGTGTAATCGTGTTACATTGACAAACTGAACATCATAGTGTAGAATGTCTATAACAAACAGAAAAATGTAAAAAGAAATGAAATTAAAAGAAAAGAAATGAATGAGTGACAAAGGCGTTACATTTAATTGTGACGCCTTTCTTTTTGATTTCAAATGTAAGGAGGCAGAATGTGATGAACATGATAGGTAAAAAGCTGACAATTAGCGGCTTGACAAAGTATTATGGAACCTACAAGGCGTTGACTGACATTAACTTAACCTGTGAACCCGGAGAGTTTATAACTATTCTTGGTTCAAGCGGATGCGGTAAAACGACACTGCTGAAAGTAATTGCAGGATTTGAAAAGAAAAGGGATGGAACTATAAGCATTGATGAACAAAATGTGGAAAGTATGAAACCATATGAGAGAAATATTGGGATGCTTTTTCAGAATTATGCTTTATTTCCTCATATGACAATAGCGGAAAATATAGCGTATCCGCTGAAGCTGAGAAAGATGCCAAAGAAGGAAATAAACAATCGTGTGGCAGAAATGATATCAATGGTTAAGCTTAAAGGAATGGAAAAGAGATTTCCAAAACAGTTAAGCGGTGGTCAGCAGCAGAGAGTAGCACTTGCAAGGGCAATTGTTTATAATCCGCCTATACTTCTGCTTGATGAACCTCTTGGTGCTCTTGATATGAATCTGAGACATGAAATGCAGTTTGAAATCAAAAGAATTACTCAGGAACTGGGAATAACGACAATAAGCGTTACACATGACCAGGAAGAAGCTTTTGCTATGTCAGATAAAATCTGCATAATGAATAAAGGTATGATACAACAGTTTGATACACCTGAAAATATTTATGAAAATCCAGCCAATAAATTTGTTGCAGAATTTATGGGCACAACAAATATCATAAATATTAAAGATATAAAGTATGAGATGAATGGTGATAATTGCACTGTGACAGGTATGACAGAAATTGCAGATAAACCTGTAATGGTTGTACTTCCTGCACAAAAGATAGACAGGAGCAAAACAGAGGCAATGCTTACACTAAGACCGGAGTGTATAAAGATTAGTGATGAAAGCGGTACAAATAAGTTTGATGCTGTTATAACAGAACATGTGTACATAGGCGAGTGTGTTAAGGTCAAGGCACAGGCAATGGACAAAACACTTAACATAAAACTCAGTGTAAGTGAATTCAGAAGTCTTGAAGGAAAATTAAATGTTGAATTTAAATTTGAAAAGGATGCAGTATCAATAATATATTCATAAAAGTATATCACAATATATAATGAAAGGAAAGGATATTTATGAAGAAATTTAAGAAATTAGTAGTATTTGCATTGACTTTGAGCTGTTTATCAGCTGCTTTTACAGGTTGCGGAGGATCGTCGAGTGATGAGGCGTCAACATCAGGTCGTGAGCTTGTGGTTGTAGACTGGGGCGGATCAAACACTGATGCAAGAATTCAGGCGAACTTCAGTGCCTTTGAAGAAGCGTATGATTGTAAAATAACTGTGGTTACACCAAGTGATTATACCAAGCTTCAGCAAATGGTAGATACTAACACAGTTGAATGGGATGTTATGAACTGTGATGCCTATTGGGGTGTTCTTGCAGGAAACAATGGTTATCTTGAAGCAATTGATTATTCTGTAGTAACAGCTAATCTTAATCCGGAGACAACAAGTGAATATGTTTGTTCAGCAGAATTATACAGCTCATGTATTGCATGGAATACAAATAAGTATGATGAAACTACAGCTCCACAGTCCTGGGCTGACTTCTGGGATACAGAAAATTATCCTGGCAAGCGTGCTATGTGGCAGTATCCGGTAACTGTTCTTGAAGCTGCTCTCCTTGCTGACGGTGTATCTGCAGATGAACTTTATCCATTAGACCTTGACCGTGCTTTTGCAAAACTTGATGAAATAAAAGATGACATAGTATGGTGGACAGCTGGTGCTCAGCCATCTCAGATGTTATCAACAGGTGAGGCAGACCTGGCTCTTGCATGGTCAGGACGTATAGCAAATGCTGCAGATGAAGGCTCACCGGTGGATTTCTCATATAATGAGGCTGTTATTATTTCAGCAGGATGGGTAATTCCAAAGGGTGCTCCTCATTTAGAACTTGCACAGGAGTTCCTTGCATTTATGTCAGAGCCTGATATGATGCTTGCATTTTCTGAACTTATACCATATGGTGCATCAAATCTTGATGCAGTTGATATGATGTCTGATGAGCTGAAAGAATCACTTGGACAAACAGAGGAACAGCTTGCAAATGAAATATATCTTGATAGTGATTACTGGGCAGAAAATCTTACAGAAGTAGAAGAACGTTTTAATGCTTGGCTTGTAAGCTGATAGTTTTTGTTGTACCATTGCAGAATGCAATGGTACAACACCAAATCCCGGTTTAAAGGAGGTTTTTATATGACTGTAACTGCAAAGACTGCGGATAGTTCTATGAAGCAGGAAAGCAATACTTTTATAAGTAAAATACTAAGTATGAACGGACTTAAATGGCTGCTTTTGATAATACCGCTTGTATATGTAGGTTTAACAATGGTTATTCCCCTTATTTTTATATTAGGACAGAGTTTTATAACAGATGATGGGATAAGCATTGAATATTTTAAAACAGCACTTACACAGCCGCTTTATCTTAAAGTTATGTGGATAACTTTAAGAACAGGTATTGTTGTTACTGTTGTATGTATACTTATAGCGTATCCGATGGCATATCTTTCAGTAAGAGCAAAGAAAAGCGGATGGAGAAGAATAATAACAGGCGGTGTACTTATTCCTTATTGGATCAGTATGCTTGTAAGAATTTTTGCATGGCAAATAATTTTGTCAAATACCGGACCAATAAACAAAATTCTCGTTGCATTAGGAATAGTAGAGCAGCCTGTACAGCTTCTCTATACAAGTACTGCTGTAGTAATAAGTCTTACACATGTGCTTTTGCCCTATATGTTTCTCAGTATGCAGGCGGTTATGGAAGGTATTGATAAAAACTTTACACTTGCTGCAGAGGGAATGGGTGCCAAACCGGTAAAGAATTTTATTTCAGTATTTCTTCCTCTTTCTCTGCCGGGTATCGTATCTGGGTCAATGATGGTGTTTGTACTGGCACTTGGTTTCTATATTGCACCTGCATTGCTTGGCGGTTCCGGAGATATGATGATGTCAAATCTTATTCAGACGAATATGGATAGTATGAACTGGAATCTTGCTGCGGCACTTTCTGTTGAGATGATTGTTGTTGTACTTGTATTTTTTGGCATTGCTTATCACTTTGTTGGTGATCAGTTATTCAACAGAAAAGCCTGATTCAGAGGAAAGGAAGGTGACGGAAAATGGTCATGTACATATTTGTATTATTGTTTCTGGTGATAATTATTTTACCTGCTATTATAATAATACCTGAAGCATTTACATCACTGAATTATTTTGAATTCCCGATAACAAGTTTTTCAATGAAATGGTTTGATAAATTTTGGAGCAATTCAGACTGGATACTGGGACTTGGACGAAGTTTGCTTCTGGCAGTAATTTCAGGAATTGTTGCAACTGCCATAGGTACAATTGCAGCATTGGCTATGAAAAAACTGAGGTTTCCATTTAAATCAGCATTTATGATGCTTATGGTGGCTCCAATGATTATACCTGTTGTTATTATAGGTGCTTCAATGTATTCTGTACTTGCACCTCTTGGTCTTACCAATACGTTATTTGGTATAAGCTTAGCACATATACTTCTTGGAATTCCTATGGTATTTATAACTATGTCTTCAGCCTTTAGCGGTATGAATCCGAATCTGGAGCTTGCTTCAATGAGTATGGGTGCATCTCCTTTAACAACATTTTTTAAGGTAGTGATGCCAACAGTAAAAGCACCTCTTATAGCATCATTTTTGTTCTCATTTGTAACATCTATGGATGAAGTGGCAGCAACTCTGTTTTTATCCGGAGCAAATACAAAAACGCTTACTATCGTAATGTGGGAGAATATGAGAACAGCTATTGAACCTACTATTGCTGTGGCTGCTACATACCTGATAATTATAACTCTTGGTGTGTATATAATTAAAGAGGTTTCAGAAATAATCTCAGCAAAAAAATATGAATAAAAATAAAGCTGTAATTAAAGGAGTGTTCATATGAAAAAAGCAGCTATGGTAGGAATATTGCTTGCGGGAATTCTTTGGGGTGTAATTGGCATATTTATAAGAACTCTTGAAAATGACGGTTTGGAAGAACTCCAAGTGGTATTTATGCGTGTGTTTTTTGGTGCAGTAATTCTTTTGGCTGTACAGGCAATTAAAGATCCTGCATCACTTAAAATCAAGCTGAAAGATATATGGTGCTTTTTGGGAAGTGGTATTACAGGATTTGCATTTTTTAACTTCTGCTACTTTACAACAATGAAGTATGCATCGTTAAGTATGGCTGCTATACTGCTTTACACTGCACCATCTATTGTAATAATTTTATCTGCAGTGATATTTAAAGAAAATATAAATGTAAAAAAAGTGATTGCTCTTATTCTTGCTTTTGGAGGCTGTATGTGTGCCACAGGAATATTCAGGGGAAATACAGTACTTTCGGTACAGGCTTTAATACTGGGACTTGGTTCCGGTTTTGGCTATGCACTTGTAACTGTATTTACGCGATTTGCACTGAATCGTGGTTATTCATCAACTGTTATTGTGGTTTATACACTTCTGTTTGCAAGTATAGGTACTTTACTGGTGACTGATACAGGCCCTGTGTTTTCATATGTATTTACTGATTTGAGCAATATGGGGTATTGTCTGCTTTTTGTTGTAGTAAGCACTATACTGCCTAATCTGCTTTATACATATGGTCTGTCACATGTAGAAAACGGCATTGGTTCAATTATTGTTTCAGTTGAACCTATAGCTGCATCAGTGGCAGGAGCGGTGGCATACGGTGAAGTACTTGGTATTGATGGAGCTATAGGAATAGTGCTTATATGTATATCACTTATAATTATATATATACGACCTGACCTTCTGAAAATGCGTAGAAATACGCAGAACAGAAGTCAAAATATAACATATTAAAAATAAAAGAGAGGAAAGTGATCAAAATGAGTTTTGACATGACAAAACTTGAAAGAACAAAAATTATCAGAAACGGAGAAAAGGTTAAGCAGACTTTCTCCAGAGAGGAAATGGACGGCAGAAACAAAAAATTAAGAGCTTATATGGCAGAAGCTGATCTTGATGCAGTTGTTCTGACATCATATCAGAATATATGCTATTATTCAGATTTTCTCTTTACAAGCTTTGGCAGAAAATATGCTCTTATAGTAACTCAGGATAAGCATGTTGTTATAAGTACAAATATTGATGCAGGTATGCCTTGGAGAAAGTGTTATGATGATAATCTTGTATACACTGACTGGCATAGAGACAACTATTTCTATTCAATTAAAAAGGTGTTAAACGAAGCAGGTATTCAAAAGGGTAAAATTGGTATAGAGTATGATTTTATGACTCTTGAAGTTATGGGAGAGCTTAAGGAAACTCTTGAAGGCTGTGAGTTTGTAAATATTACAGTTCCGCTTATGAGACAGCGTATGATTAAAACTCCTGAGGAAATCGAACATATCAAGAAGGGTGCACATGTTGCAGATATAGGTGGTTTTGCAATAAGAGATGCTATAGCTGAGGGAGTTCCAGAGTATGAGGTGGCTCTTGCAGGTACACAGGCAATGGTAAGAGAAATTGCAAAGCTGTATCCTCAAAGTGACCTTCGTGAAACATGGGTATGGTTCCAGTCAGGAATCAATACAGACGGTGCTCATAACTGGCCGACAACAAGAAAAATACAGAAGGGGGACAACCTTAGTCTTAACTGTTTCCCAATGATGTCAGGTTATTATACAGCTCTTGAAAGAACATTGTTCTTTGATCACTGTGATGATGCATCATTAAAGTATTGGGAAATTAATGTAAAAGTTCATGAAGAAGGTCAGAAGCTTATTAAGGTAGGAGCTAAGTGTTCAGATATTTGTAAGGAACTTAATGCAATATATGATGAATATGGTCTTGTGCCAAACAGAACATTTGGATATGGTCATTCATTTGGCGTACTTTGCCATTATTACGGACGTGAGGGACTCCTTGAACTTCGTGAAGATATTGATACAGTACTTGAGCCGGGTATGGTTGTGTCAATGGAGCCTATGATAATGATACCTGAGGGACAGCCTGGTGCCGGAGGATACAGAGAACATGACATTATGGTTATTAACTACGATGGTACAGTTGAGGATGCCACTAAGTTCCCATATGGTCCGGAACATAATATAATAAAGAAATAAAGAAACTTTAGGCGGGGTAGTACAAAGCAAAGCGAGGGACAGTTATGGCAATTACATGTAAAGAACTTTTGCAGGATGAATATTTAAAAGATAAAATTCGGCTGCTTGCAGGACAAAACAGTATAAATAATGCGATAATGTGGTTCTATATAGCCGGAGATATAAAATTGGGAGATGTTATGCCGGGAGGCGGTGAGCTTCTGTTTATGCAGAATAATTTTGTAAATACCCCGCTATTTTCACAGATTGATTATATTGATAGTTGCGTTAAACGACATGTGCCCGGTATGGTACTTGTCGGCAGAATAGAAAATAACAATCAGACAGAGCTTATACTTAACTATGGGGAAAAGCTTGGACTGCCGATTTTTGTTATCGATAATCCTATGGAGGTAGTTGGCATAACGAAACGTTTGTCCGGTCTTATTATGCAGGATGAAGATGATACAAAGCGAATAAGAAGCTTTATGCGGGATATTATGAATGATGAGGAAATGTCCATTTCTGCAATACTGCGAAGAGGTTTTTCCTGCAATATAAATCTGAGAAGTCCCTTCTTTTTTATTAGTCTGGGCTGTAATTACGGTAATGGTACTGATGAAGATATGCTTGACGGCATTATACGTTTCCGTGATAATCTAGATTATATTTTTTCTGAAATTGAACAAATTTGCAGGGGAGAAAATGTGAAGCTCTTAAAGTACAGCAATGGCTGGCAGTCTTTGTGTCTTATAAGTCTGGATCAGACAGAGGCATATAAGCAGTACGATAGGATTGTAGCTGATTTTGATAAATTTTTAGAAACATATCGAAAGGACAGTGGACTTAATGTAACGGCAGGTTACAGTAACTTGGGAACAAATGCTGAAGAAATAAAGCTGTGTTGTCATGAAAGTGAACGTGCACTGGAATTTGTGTCAAGGAGTGAAACCGGCAAAATAAGTATGGCTTTTAAAAATTTAGGTATAATGCGGTTTATAGCATTTCTTTCAGAAAAAGAAAAATGTGAGATTATAGATTATGCCAAGTCAGAGTTGCATCCCCTTATAGAATCTGATGAAAAAAATAATACGGAATATGTAAGGACGTATAGAATATATTTATACAGTGATGGTACACTGCAGAATATCGCAGATGATCTTTATATACATAGAAACACTCTGATAAAGAGGCTTGAACAGATTGAAAAACTGCTGAATAAAGACATACATAATCCGTTGGTTAAGAATGAAGCAATGAATATTTTATTTGTACTTGATTATTTTGGAATTAATTTAAAATCGAAATCTGATATAATCAGATAGTTTAAAGGAAGGAGGCAGTATAATGGGACAGAAATATGTAATTACCGTATCAAGAGAATTCGGAAGTCTTGGACGACTTATAGCAGAAAAAGCGGCAGGTGTTTTAGGTATAGAGTATTATGACAGGGATTTAGTCGAAATGGCTGCAAGAGAACTTCAGGTTGAGGCTGATGAAGTAGGCGTACATGATGAGAAAATTTATTCACGATTTGAGCGTATGGTATATCCTTTGGGTGCGACAAGCAGTTCTGTAGATCAGGAAAAATTGTTTGACATTCAAAAGAGCATTATACTTGACCTTGCAGAGAATAAGACACCGTGCATAATAGTTGGACGGTGTGCAGATTATATTCTGCGTGAACGAACCAATGTAATTAATGTATTTATCTATTCATCATATGAAAAGAGAATTGAAAATTGTATAAATGAATTTAAAATGTCTCTGAAAGAAGCCCAGCAAATGATTTCAAAAGTAGATAAGGCACGTAATGCGTATCATCGTTTTTATACTGACCAGAATCTTGCAAGTACAGTCAATAAAGATCTGATGATAGACAGTGGTGTATACGGAGTTGAAGGTGCAGTAGAACTTATCAAAACGGCTGTAAAATGCAGATTTGGGGAAGCATAAAAGAAATATCAGAAACATAAACAGATTATGCCGGAGGTCAAATTTTTTTGCTTCCGGCATAAAATAATGGATACATTTATATAAAATAATGAGGGAATATATTCCAATTGTTGTAAATTTAATTATTTTAAATCAGGCAGCAATATTATTGTCAGACATAAGTTAAATTTTTTCTGTATTTTGTGTTAATTTTACAGAAAAGTTTGGCTTATGTCTTTGTTTTTAACAGAAAGAATACAGTTGTTTTTAATGATAA
>CAZGIC010000028.1:0-21260 GCA_964526435.1 uncultured Lachnospiraceae bacterium
CCAAGCTTTCCCATATCCTGCCCCTGCAGATTTTTAAATTCCCTCGGCATATCATAGGCGTCTATATCCCTGTAACAGGGTATAAGTGTTTTATCCTTATCAGTTTTCATCAGATCAATAAATCTGCCCCACTCATTCTTTACCCACACAGCTTCAAAATATTCATACTTTGTTCCTATAACAAGCATAATTTTAGCCGAATTTAATGCAGAAAATATGTAAGGCTCATATTCCTGTCCCAGCTTATCTTCCAGTGTAATTCTTGAGAAAAATACCCTATACCCCTTTTCTGTCAATTCATTGTATATTTCCTGAGCAAGTACGCTGTCAATTGTTCTTTCACCTTTATCATCTGTTTCCTTGTAACATATAAATATGTCAAAAGGTTCTTCCTTGTCGGCTATTTCAAGAATACCCCTCTGTATTCTGTCAATACTTTTAGCCTCTTCTCTGTATATGCTTTTTGCTACAGAATCTGCATATTCCAGAGCAAGTTCAAAATTTGGATCATCAAATATACTCTCATAAGATGTTCTGTGGCATGTGGGTATCTTTTTCCCTGTTGCAGGGTCATCTACATACTCTATACCATATTTGCACAGACATAATCCCCAGTAAGCTTCAGCTTCTTCTGGAAATTCAGCAACAAGGCTTTCAAATACACCTATCGCTTTGTCAAATTCATTAGCAAACCTCAATCTGTTTGCCCTGTTATACAAATTTGTTTTCTTTTCATTGTCGGGCATTAATACTGTCTGCGTTGTACCACAAAACTCACATTCCGCAACATTGCTTTCCTCTGTAACATTTAAGTCACCGCCGCACATTTTACACTTTAATACTGCCATAAAAATTCCCCTCCCCATCATCAAGATTAATTTATTTCGGCAAATATCTGCATATATTGTAATAATTTTATCATATTAACATATAAAATTCAATAATTACTGTTAATTCTCCGTTCATAAATAACAAATCCATACCTGTAACAAAAAAACAATTGACATAAAAAAGAGATGGCTCCACAAACCATCTCTCTCAAAATTATATACCGAATTAAACCCTTATATCAGGCTCTTTCCCTGCCGTGATACCTTGATATATTCATAAGAAGACCCATACTTGCAAGCATCATTACAAGGGAAGTACCACCATAGCTTATAAAGGGCAAAGGAATACCTGTATTAGGTATTGTATTTGTAACTACGGCAATGTTTATCATTACCTGTATTGCAATCATCGATGTAATTCCTGTTGCCAAAAGCATGGCGAAAGGTTCTTTTGAATTTCTTATTGCAATATGTATGCCTCTCCATATAAGCACAATAAAGAGGGTCACAACTATAGCCGCACCAAACCAGCCAAGCTCTTCACATATAATAGCAAATATAATATCGTTCTGAGCTTCAGGCATATATCCCAGTTTCTGCCTTGAACCTCCTAAACCCAGTCCAAACATTCCTCCGCTTGCAACCGAATACAAAGACTGCAAGACCTGATAACCTTTGTCTGTAGACACTGATTCAGGATGAAGCCATGCCTCAACACGGTCACTTCTCCACGAGCCAAAAATCATAACAAGTACTCCTGCCACACCTGCTCCCCCTATTGCAAGGGAATATCTTATCTTAGGAGAATATACAAAGAGCAGAACTACACTTATACCACCTATAACTATTGCCGTACTCAGATTTTCAAGAGCAACAATACCTGTAGGCAGTATCATTATTCCAAGATATCTTGAAACTCCCTTCCATGATGAAAGCATACCCGGATTTCTGTCAAGGACATCTGCAAGAGTTATAATAAGGGCAAATTTTGCAATTTCAGAAGGCTGAAATTCAAAACCAAAATTAAGCCATCTTCTCGCACCGTTATGTATAACACCAAGGGGTGTAAAGACAAGAAGAAGCAATATAATAGAGCCAAAATATATAAATTTGATCCATGGTTTCAAAAACTGATAATCGATCCTTGAAACTATGTACATAGCCGCAAATCCCAATGCAGAATAAATCAAATCTCTTTTAAGATAAGTATACATATCTCCATTTTCTCCCTGCCCTGCAGTATAATAGCTGGAACTGAACACCATAATTATACCGATAGCAACAAGAAGTATAACACAAAGAAGTATAACATAGTCAATCTGACCCTTATATATTATTTTTCTATTGGTTTTTTTCACAGTCTTTTTAGGTTTTCTGGGTTCAGGTTCATAATTACTGCCCATACTTCCTCTCCCATAATTGCTTCCCTGATAACTACCCCTTCTTATGGGAGGCAAAGGCTCTCTGTTACTATAATTATTCATATAAATCACCAATTTCTAAATTAATCAAGCTTCTTTACATACTCCTTAAATATTTCTCCTCTCTGCTCATATGACTTAAACATATCCCAGCTTGCACATGCAGGAGAAAGAAGCACACAGTCCCCGGGAACAGCATTTTCATAGCATAAGTCAATAGCTTCCTCAAAGGTATCTGCAGTTTTGTAATTGGTAAATCCCGCCTTGTCAAGAGTTTCTGTAATCTTATCCTTTACAGCACCAATAACGGCAGCAAACTTGACCCTGCCCTTAAACGTATCTATCCACTCAGTAAAGTCTGACCCCTTGTCATAACCTCCTGCAATTATACATATAGGGCGTTTCATTGCCTCAACAGCCTTTATTGAAGCATCGGGATTTGTTCCCTTTGAATCATTGTAAAATTCAATATCATTTATTGTTGTTACATATTCAATTCTGTGTTCAACAGCCTTAAACTCCTTTAATACTTTTCTTATAACATTAACAGGCACACCCACAGCTGCACAGCAGCCTACAGCTGCCATTGCATTTTCAACATTATGTCCGCCAAGAATTTTTAGTTCATCAATATCAACAACTTTTTCGTTATATCCCAAAGCATTTATATAAATACTATTTTCATCAGAGTATATTCCCTCTTTAATAACTCCTCCAAGAGAAAAGAATATAACATTAGCCTTTGTTTTATCTGCCATTTTTCTTGTAGTTTCATCATTATAATTTAAAATACAGAAATCATCTTCATTCTGATTTTCAAACACTCTTTCCTTGGCAGAAATATAGTTTTCAAGAGTATGATGTCTGTTTAAATGGTCTGGAGTTATGTTTAACACAGCACTTGCCTTAGGCTTAAACTCTTTTATTGTTTCAAGCTGAAAACTTGAAAGTTCTGCCACAACAATACCCGCCGCCTTTGTTTCAAGGGCAATATCAGCAAAAGGATTTCCTATATTCCCCACAACAAAGGTATTTTCAAAATAAGCCTTACATATATCACCTGTAAGAGTTGTCGTTGTTGTCTTTCCGTTTGTTCCCGTAATTCCTATAACAGGAGACTTACAAAACATATATGCAAGCTCAATTTCACCTATTACAGGTATATTTTTCTCTCTTGCCTTATTTACAAAAGGTAAATCTGACGGCACACCGGGGCTCATAACAAGAATATCCATATTTTCAATTATATCATCAGGGTTAGCTCCCAAATAGAGTTTAAAGCCTTCATTTCTCAGCTCATTAACAATATCCCCCAGTTCAGCCTCTGTTTTTGCATCCTGAACTGTAACATCTGCTCCAAGTTTTTTTAACAGTCCTGCAGCAGAAATACCGCTTTTTGCTGTTCCGCTTACCAGTACTTTTTTATCCTTAAAATCCATTTTTACATATCCCCCTGATTATATAAAATTTCTGCAAGCCGCAAAACCTATAAGGCACATAACAGCAGTTACTATCCAAAAAAGCTGTACAACCTTTATACCCTCCATACCGCAAAGTTCAAAATGGTGATGAATAGGTGCCATTTTAAACACTCTCTTGCCGTGAGTAGCCTTAAAATAAGTAACCTGAATTATAACAGACAAGCTTTCACACACATATATAAGCCCTACAATAACGAGCATTATTGGCATTTTTGTAAGAATAGCAGTGCTTGCAACAAATCCGCCTAAAGCAAGAGAACCTGTATCCCCCATAAATACCTTTGCCGGGTGGCAGTTAAACACAAGAAATCCCATAAGAGCACCTATAACACCACCGCATACATACACAAGACCGGCTATACCTGAAGCATAGGCAATAAAGAGGAAAAACATTGCCACAAGAACTGTAACCCCGGAAGCAAGTCCGTCAAGTCCGTCAGTAAGATTTACACTATTTACAGTACCTACCATTACAAAGAAAAGGAAAGGTGCATATATCCAGCCAAGGTCAATATACAGACCGTCTGTAAATGGAATATATATATCAGTACCTATACCCGATTTAACTATATAAATATAAAATATTACAGTTACAACAAGCTGAAACAAAAGTTTCTGCCATGGCTTAAGACCCTCATTCTGCTTTTTAACAACTTTTAAAAAGTCATCTATAAATCCAACTATACCATATCCCACAGTAATAAGTACAACAGCCATAGCGTCATAACTTTCTCTTGCAAAAAGCAGAGCAGATACAATAAAACCTGCAATTATCATAACACCGCCCATAGTAGGCGTACCTTCTTTTTTCTTATGGGACTGAGGTCCCTCTTCCCTTATGGGCTGACCGAATTTCATTCTATGTAAAATCGGAATTACTATAGGGCATATAATAACAGTTACAATAAATGCAGCAAGTATTGCATATACAGCAGTTAATAAATCAGGTTTCATTATTCCACACTCCTAAGTTTGTCAGTTATTTTTTCAAAATGCATACCTCTTGATGCCTTAACAAGCACAGTACATTTTTCTTTAGGCAGAATATTTTCCATATTTTCAAAAAATTCTTCTTTTGTTCTGAAATAGGCAACTTCACTGCCTCCCGTTGCAACAGCACCCTCATACATATTTTCTGAAAGCTCACCTATACATATTACATAATCAATGCCTCTGCTTACCGCATACCTTCCCACTTCTGCATGATATTTTGGTGCTTTTTCCCCAAGCTCAAACATATCCCCCAGAATACAGCAGGTAGTATCCTTACTGGCAGCAAGAACATCAATTGCCGCCTTAACAGACTGAGGATTTGCATTATATGAATCATTTATAATCGTATATCTTCCCTCTTTAATAATATCCATTCTCATAGCTGTAGGATGGAAACACTCAATACCCTCTTTTATTTCCTCAACGCTTAATCCAAGCTCATAGCCTACAGCAGCTGCAAACATTGCATTTTTTACCATATGTTTTCCCGGAATAGGTATGTCAACAGGTATTTTAACATTGTTGTCATCTAAATATATTGTACATCTTATTCCTTCAAGACCGTTTTCCACAATATCGCCTGCATGAACATCGGCAAATTCCTGTAAACTGCAATAACATAAATTCTTGTAATTTCTTGCTATTGTCACAAGTTTGTCATCATCACCATTTAACACCTTAAAGCTGTCCTCAGCCATATGATTGAATATTTCACACTTAGCCTTTAATATTCCGTCTCTGCTGCCCAGATTTTCAATATGGGAAACACCTATATTTGTTATAACGGCAATATCAGGCAGTGCTATTGAAGAAAGATAATCTATCTCTTCAAAATGGTTCATTCCCATTTCAATTACAGCAACTTCTGTGTCCTCCTCAATCCTGAATATAGTAAGTGGCACACCAATGTCATTGTTGTAATTTCCCTGAGTCTTAACTGTTTTATATTTTCTTGAAATAACAGATGCCATAATATCCTTTGTTGTTGTCTTTCCCACACTTCCTGTTATGGCAACAACCTTAAGATTTTTAAGTTTTTTCCTGTAATACCTTGCAATATCCCCAAGAGCTGTCCTTGTATCCTTTACAACAATACAGGGCACAGGATAGACCTCGTTTTCTCTCTCTGTTATAACGGCTGCGGCACCTTCACCGCAAGCCATTTCTATAAAGTCGTGTCCGTCAAATTTTTCACCTTTTAAAGGCACATAAAGGCAGTTATCACCTATATCCCTTGAATCCCGTGATATTGAATTTATCAGAACATCGGCACCTCTTAACTCACCGCCGATGTTATCCGCAATTTCTTTTAAAGTTAATTTCATATTGTTACTCTCCCAAAATTTCTTTTGCAGTTTCAGCATCATCAAAGTGTATTGTCTTATCTTTTAATATCTGATAATTTTCGTGACCCTTGCCTGCTATTATAACACTGTCGCCTTTCTCTGCAATTTCTATTGCCCTTTTAATTGCATCATATCTGTCAACGATCATTTCATATTTATCACTTACAGGCTTCACACCGGCTTCGATTTCCTTCAAAATTTCCTCAGGCTCTTCAGAACGTGGATTATCCGATGTAACTATTGCAATGTCTGAAAGTTCGGCAACTATTTTTCCCATAATCGGTCTTTTTGTCTTATCTCTGTCACCGCCGCAGCCAAATACTGTTATTATACGTCCCTTTGTAAACTCTTTCACTGCATTTATAATGTTTTCAAGTCCGTCGGGAGTATGGGCATAGTCCACTATGACATTAAATCCCTTATTATTTTTAATACTCTGTATTCTTCCGGGCACACCTTCAATGCTGTTTATACCCTCTTTTATATCCTCTGTATCAACACCCATCATAATCAATGCACCAATTGCAGCCAGAGCATTGTACACACTGAATCTTCCCGGCACCATAAGTTCAAACCTTACATCTTCGCCCTTTATCTTTACAGTAAAATGCACTCTGTCAGACAAATATTCAATATCCTTTGCCTGCAAATCACTTGGCTTTTCAATGCTGTATGTCATAAAATCACATGTGGCATTTTCCATAATTTTATCTGCCCATTCATCATCAATGTTTACAACGCCGTGTTCGCACATTCTGAAAAGCTTAGCTTTTGCATTACAGTAATTTTCCATTGTCTTGTGAAAATCAAGATGGTCCTGTGTAAGATTTGTAAATACTCCAACCTTAAAATCAATACCCTTTACCTTTTTAAGTTCCAGACCGTGGGAAGAAACCTCCATTACCACATCATCACATTTTTCATCAGCCATAATTCTCAGCATCTGATTAAGCTCAATAGTATCAGGAGTTGTACTTGTAGCAAAGTCAATTTCTCTTTTCTTTCCGCCTATTCTTATTTCAACTGTTCCTATTACAGCAGTCTTGTGCTTAATATGGTTTAAAACAGCTTCAATAAAGTAAGTTGTGCTTGTTTTGCCGTTTGTTCCTGTAACACCTATCATATTAAGTTCTCTGCTTGGATAACCGTAAAAATTAGCCGCCATAATATCAAGGGCATCTCTTGCATCTTCAACCTGAAATACGGTCATATCATCAGGCAGATTTTCAGTGGAATGTTCTGTTATTACGGCTCTGCACCCATTTTCATAGGCAGAAGGTATAAACTTATGCCCGTCAGTTGTCATACCAACCATAGCAATAAAAAGAACACCATCTCCTGCTTTTCTTGAATCTATAGTCAATGTATTTATTTCTATATCTGTATTTCCATTAATAAGCTTTCCCTTTACACCATTAAGTATATCAATTAACTTCAAAATACCACATCCTATCTGTTTTATATATTTAATCTATCAACATATTATAATAATTCCATATTGTCAAATTCAGCTTTGCCAAATCTGACATTATACTTTCCAATTCCCCGCGTGCCGTCAAAGTCGGAACACCGACACTGGGAAATCAAGTTTTCCGGGATGAAAACACACATTTTATTATTAATTATACTACATTTTTCCTAATCTGTATATAGAAGAATTTTACTATTTTGATTAATTGCAGTGCCCTCAGGAGGGAATTGTGACTTAACATTTTCCCCTTCGCCTATAATTTCTAAGGTAACTTTAACTTTAGCCGCCTCATTTTTTGCTTCATTTACCGTCATTCCAACATAGTTTGCCACATTGAGAGGTGCAACTCCGTCCATTTCAAGTTCTTCCTCTGTATACTGAGGCTCTATCCCCAGATAAGGCAGAGCATTTGACAATAACTCCTTCATTACAGGTCCTGCAACCTGACCGCCATAGTATACTCCCTGAGGTTCATCAACAAGCACAATTGCTATGACCTGAGGATTTTCCGCAGGAGCAAAGGCACAAAAGCTTGCAATATACTTTCCGCTTTTTCTGGGAAGTTTTTCACTTGTGGCAGTTTTACCGCCTATTCTGTATCCCGGTATATAAGTTTTGTTTCCTGTGCCCACTGCAACGACGCTTTCAAGTATTTTCTTCATTCTTTCTGATGTTTCTTCTGAAATTGGATTTCCTGCATCTTCATATTCAAATGTTTTAACGGTTTCACCATTTTCATCTCTCAGTTCAAGGGCAAAATGAGGTGTTACCAGCCTTCCTCCGTTTACTGCGGCAGAAATAGCCCTTATAAGCTGCAGAGGAGTTATCTGAAAACTCTGTCCAAAGCTCATTGTTGCCAGCTCTACAGGACCTATATTCTCTTGTTTATGCATAATACCCACAGCCTCTCCCGGAAGGTCGATACCTGTCTTTTTGTCAAAGCCGAATTTTATCATATATTCATAAAACTTATAACTGCCAAGACTTTCGGCTATATCCATAAATACAGGATTACAGCTGTTCTGAACTCCCTCTACAAAGGTTTCACTTCCGTGACTTCTGGGACTTCTCCAGCATTTTATATACCTGCCTGCCACAGTTCTTCCGCCGTTACAGTTAAATTCAGACTCCTCTGACACAATACCTTCCTCAAGTCCTGCAGCAGAAGTTATTACCTTAAACGTAGAGCCCGGCTCATAGGTATCATTAATATTAAAGTTACGCCACATCTGATTAAGAGCATCATTCTTTTCTTTTTGTGACATTGAGTCCCAGTTTGCTTCAAGTTCAGCGTCATTTATTTTATAAGGTTCATTAAGGTTAAAACTTGGATATGATGCCATAGCAAGCATTTCACCGTTTTGAGGATTCATCATAATTATTGAACCTCTTTTAGCACTTTTCCCTCTTACGACCTTTTCTATTGTCTGTTCCGCATACTGCTGCAAATTAATATCTATACTTGTAACAAGATCATACCCCGGAACAGGGGCAACTCTTGTCTGTTCACTGTTTTCAAGTTCTCTTCCTCTTCCGTCGGTCTGCGTCATTATTTTCCCCTTTTCGCCTTTAAGGTATTCCTCATATTTTGACTCAAGACCTATTATTCCCTGATTATCCTTTCCCACAAAACCTATTACCTGGGCCGCAAGAGTATCATAAGGATAAACCCTTAAAATATCTTCATCAACCATTACACCCTTAAGCTTAAGAGCAGAAATTTCCTCAGCAGTTTCTTTATCCACTTTTGTTTTTATTCTCATAAGAGCAACTTTCTTGTTTACTTTTTCAAGAGTTTCATTATAATCCAAATCAAGCTTTTCTGAAAGCACTTTTGCAACCTTTTCAGGTTCTTCAACCTGTGCATGTATTACACTTACAGATGCTACTGTTTTTGTAGTGGCTATAGGCGTACCATTTCTGTCAAGTATATCTCCTCTTTCAGGAGCTATAAGTCTGTCCCTTGTCTGTTGTTCATAGGCAGCCTTCTGAAGTTCAGGAGCCATAAACATTTGTATGTAAAAAAGTCTTACAAGTAAAAGCATAAGTACGATTTCAATGCAGACACAGACAAACACAGCCCGTCGTCTTGCACCAAGAGGGACACGATTATTCATAAATACCTCCCTTACTACAAGCTATCTGTCCACTTATAAAAAAAGATATTGCAATGAAGAAATTTTCTCCACTACAATATCTTATTTTTAAAATCGTAAAACTATTACTTACATACCCAAATACATACAATTACCGTGCTCTTATTTTAACCGTCATACCGCTTTCAACCTTTACATTTGCCTCAGGCATCTGTACATAAACAATCGGTTCCGACGAAGAAGTTTCCGTCTGGCTTTCCGATTCTCCATCGCTTCCGCTCTGGGTAGTTTCCTCGGTTTCAGCTTTATTAAGTTCCTCATAGCCGTAATCCGTATCACTTTCTTCTGTAACATCTACTTTAAATCCCGACGACTCAAGCATCTGTACAGCATTGCTTACGGAAAGCCCCACAACCGTAGGTATAGGCACAAGAGTAGTTTTGCCCTTTTCAGCAATGGTCAAAAGTATTTTACTTGGTTTTTCATCCAGATTTGTACCTGCAGCAGGAGACTGACTTATAATAGTGTCACCTGAACCTAATATCTGGAAATCTATACCTTCAGAAATAAGCTGTTCAACAGTTTCCTTAAGATTACTGTTTGTATAATCCTTAACCGTATATGATGTATCTGTCATTGATGTACTTGAAGTTCCCTCATCATAATCAGGTGGCAGTGCCTCATAATCTATAATTTTTTCAAATATTTCCTTAAGCATTGGCACAGGAGTAGCATCTCCGCCGTTATCGTTGTAAGCTTCCGGCTTAAATATAGTAGTCATTACCATTATATCAGGATCTTCAACAGAATGATACGCTATGAAAGAAAGAACATACTTTTCCTCTGAACGAGGTGACTGCTGTGCAGTACCTGTCTTTCCGCCAAAACTGTATCCTGTTATCTGAGCCTTGCTGGCAGTACCCTCTGTATATGTTGTTTCAAGAGCCTGTCTTACCCAGTCTGAAGTGCTCTGTGATATAACCTGTCTTACAACCTGAGGTTCATTTTCCTCAACAATATTGCCTTCACTATCCAGAATCTGACTTACAACATAAGGCTTCATAAGTTTTCCGCCGTTTATTACTGCTGCTGTTGCATTAATAGCCTGTATAGCTGTACAGTTAAAGCCCTGTCCAAATGAGTTTGTTGCCATTTCAACGCTGTGCAGGTTATCAATTGTATTAAGAAGAGTAGCAGCACTTGACTCTCCCGGAAGATCTATTCCCGTCTTTTCACCAAACCCGAAATCATGCTGATACTGCAAATAGGTTTCAGCATCCATCTTAGCAATAATGTCCATCATACCCACATTACAGGACTGAGCAAGGACGCCGGCAAGAGTTAATGTGCCGTGACCGCTTGTAAGGTGACAGCTGATTTCCTGATCAGCAACCTTCTTATATCCTCCGCAGACATATGTATCATTAGTGGAAATAATTCCCTCTTCAAGAGCCATAGCAACTACAATAGGTTTATATATTGAGCCTGGTTCAAAAGTTTCCGTAATATTAAAATTCTTCCAAACCTTATTTGCCTCTTCATACTTTTCATCACTGCTTAAAGCATCAAAGGCTGCCTGTTCTTCATCACTTGTAATAGTAGAGAGGGACATAGGATCATTTGGATCGAATGTAGGATACTGAGCCATAGCATATATCTCACCTGTTGACGGATTCATAATTATAGAAGCCGTATACTCTGGATCATATGCTTCATAGGCTTCCTTACAGGCTTCTTCTGCATACTGCTGCAAATGTGCATCAAGTGTTGTCACAACCGTATTTCCCTTAACAGGATTTTCCCTTTGAGTAACGAAGGCTCCGTCTGCTTCATATGTTCTGAATGTTCTTCCGGGAACACCAAGCATATAGTTATTATAATATGCTTCAATCCCCCAGTAGCTGTCACCTCGTATAAAGCCTACAACCTGAGCAGCAAGACTGCCATAAGGATATGACCTCTTTGTATCCTGTTCTCCGTAAAGCCAGCTGTAACCAAGATCATTTATCTGTTTACCCTGATCATATGATACGTCCTGAGCTATTATATAATAATGATTATTTTTGGCAGGATTTCCGTCAGCATCAAGGGCAACATAGGACTCAAGTGTTTCCACACTTATTCCCAAAATAGCCTCCACCTGTGCAAATCCTTCATCTTTTGTATATGTAGGTTCTGTATATTCTTTACCTGATTCCAGTGCTGCCGCTCTTGCAGTAGCAGCTTTATCTTTTTCACTGGTGTCTATTTCCACTATAAGCAGCGGGTCAAGAACAATATCAAAAACCGTTTCACCCACAGCAAGAGTTTCACCGTTTCTGTCTACAATATCTCCCCTGTTTGGTGCAATGACCTTATCCTGTACCCTATTTATCTGCTGATTTATTGCTGTTGCTTCAAGTTCTGCTCCGTTCATTTTAATTACAAATACACGGAAATACCCTAAAAACCCTACAATTACAGCAAAAAGAACCAACAGCACAGTAAGCCTTGAAAAATACTGTCTCCCCTGCTTATCTGCCTTTGATTTTGCTGATTTTTTCTTTTTATTATTCAAATCAATCAACCCTTTTATATTATCACATATACGTTTACAACTCTCATTTAATCAGCCGAATATACAAATATCGGCAATATATACTCTCCAGTTATTCAAATCACTTATTAAAAAGTTCTTTTATAAACTGCCATACACTTTTATCCTGTGTAGCTATTTGTGTATCATACTGCACAGTATAGCTTTCATTAGGCACCTCAACTTCCGTTATCTGATAAGCCTGAGGCTTCTGAAGTCCAAGTTTTTCAGCTTCTTTAGCAATTTTATCCAAATCTATATTATCTTCAAGTGCAGTTTTCAAATATTGATTTTCTTCTTCAATTTCAGCCAGCTCTGCCTGTTTAGATGCAATCTCCACTCTGTAGCTGCTATTAACAGCATAAGAACAGAGCAACACAAGAGAAAGAGTAAAAACAACGGCAATAGAAGCTATTGTTTTTGGCATATTCAATTGTTGTATCTCCTTTTTCTCCGGGCTTACGGCTTTTCTTCTCCTTTTCTTAACAGGTGCTTCAGTTTCATAATAAAAATCGTGAGCAACTGAAGTATCGTTATATCCGTAATAACTATTGCCATAATAGCCATACTCATTTGCAGTATTATTGCTTTTCGCAGTACTATTGCTTCTTGCACTGTTATTACCCATTGAAGCCCTTGTATAACTTCTTTTCGGGGTATTTTCAGTTATACTGTAATTAGTGCTTTTTCTGGCATAGTTTCTTATGTTTCCCGATGTGTTTCTGTTATATGTATTTCCGGTTTTTCTATAATTATTATGATTATTGTAACCGGTTCTGTTTGACCTCATTAGGCTTCCCCCTTAGCACAGCGGAATTTTTTCTGCAATTCTCAGTTTCGCACTGTGCGCTCTTCTGTTATTTTCAAGCTCTTCTTCTCCCGGCAAAACAGGCTTTCTGGTTATTACCTTAAGCTTAGGTTTTTTGCCGCATACACATACAGGAAAATCTCTGGGGCATGTACAGGGATTTTCCAGATTTCTAAAAACATTTTTTATTATTCTGTCCTCAAGAGAGTGAAATGTAATAACACAAATTCGCCCTCCCGGCTTCAGCAAGTCAGCCATATCATTTATTGTATCTTCAAGTATTCCAAGCTCATTATTCACTTCTATTCTTATTGCCTGAAAGGTTCTTTTTGCAGGGTGAGGACCATCAGCCCTCGCTCCCTTAGGTACAGCCTTTTTTATAACTGAAACAAGTTCAAACGTTGTTTCAATAGGTTTTATTTTTCTTTCATTTATAATAAACTCTGCAATTCTCTTTGCCCACCGCTCTTCTCCATAATCTTTTATGATGCGGGTAAGCTCTTCTTTTGTATACTCATTAACCACCACGTAAGCAGACAGAGGACGTCTTTGATCCATTCTCATATCGAGCGGAGCATTGTGGTTGTAGGAGAAACCCCTGTCTGCTTCATCCAACTGGTGGGAGGATACACCGAGATCGAGTAAAAATCCATTAACACTTTCCTGACCTAAGCCAAGATCTTCTGCTATATTTTTAATATTTGAGAAATTATCTCTCACATACTTAACATTATCAAATCCGGCAAGTCTTTCCCTTGCCGCATTGATAGCATCCCCATCCTGATCTATACCAATAAGCAGTCCATTATTATTAAGCTTTGATATTATATTGCTTGAATGTCCGGCACCTCCCAGAGTACAGTCTACATATACTCCGTCAGGCACAATATTCAAACCCTTTATACATTCATCAAGCAGCACAGGTGTATGCTCAAAATCCATATTCTCAAATCCTTATAATCTTAATTTACATGTATTTCATTAAATACCAAATTCACTTAAGGAATCAAGGCTTTCATCATCAAAATCATAGGAAGAGTTGTATTCCTCCCATTTTGCCTTGTCCCAGATTTCAACCTTATCACCGTTTCCGGCACTTACAATTTCCTTGGTTATCCCCGCATATTCTCTTAACTTTTGGGGTATCATTATTCTTCCGTTGCCGTCAGGTTCACATTCAAAGGCAGAAGCAAGTTTAAATCTTTTATAAGCAATGGCTTTTCTGTTAGTGGTAGGCAGTTTGTTAAGTTTTGAAACAAGTTCGTTCCAGCTTTCCATTGTGTACAACGCAAGGCAGTTGTCTAATTCCTGGGTCACAATAAACTTGTCCCCAAGTTCTTCCCTGAATTTAGCAGGAACAATAGCTCTCCCTTTTGCGTCAATATTATGGGTATATTCGCCTATAAACATAAAACCACCGCTTTCAAACCACTTGGTTTCCACTTAAAACCACTTTTAACCACTTTCAACCACCTTGATACTTATTTTACATTATTTGCCCAAAAATATCAATAGGTAAAAATGGTGAAATTCTTACAAAATTATGTGGTTTTATATTAATATTGCTTAACCCTCATAATATCAACACTTGACTAAATATAGTATACCACACTTTTACAAAACTAGATATAGTATTTTATAATTTTTTAACATTTCTTAACATTTGCTTAAATTCTTAGCAATATTTTCTAATTTACGAAAATATCGCACAATTTTCTACAGTTTTTTCCATAATTTATTGTTACATTTTTATATTTAATGTTACATAAATATTATTTTTATTATAATTTTTTATTTCATATTAAAAACTGACCTGCATTATAACCGTCCTTTTGTTAAAATCAGTCATACCTTTAATTTTTATTGTCTAATTTTAACAACAGCCTCTTTTCCCCCAAATTCAAAAAAATATATTGACAAACCCCTGATTATTTAGTATATTATTATTGTTGTATTCGCTGATATAGCTCAGGAGGTAGAGCGCAGCATTGGTAGTGCTGAGGTCACGGGTCCGACTCCCGTTATCAGCTCTCGTTGTTTCCTTTTTAGCCCCTTTGGGGGCTTTTTATTTTTCCACAAGTCATTGCATTATTTCAGCCAAAAATCCATTTATTTTCCAAACATTTTACATCAATTTTAAATAAAATCAATACAAAAAAGCCGTTCTCTATACCCTCGTACAAAAAAACGGCTCTTAGCACAAATATCAAATTAAATCAGCTTCCCGCAATAATACCGCCCCCGGCAACATACTCACCGTCATAAAAGACAGCGGCCTGCCCCGGAGTAACAGCTCTCTGAGGCTCATCAAATATTGCCTCAATATATTTACCATCTTCACCCAAAGGTCTTATTACACAAGATGCCTTTTTCTGATTATATCTCAGTTTCCCGTAACAACGCACCTCATCTTTAATTTCATCAAGTCCCATGGGATTATAATTTTTAACAATTACACGCTTTTTAAACAGATCTTCATTACTGCCAATAACAACCCTGTTGTTTAAGCTGTCAATTTCAGTAACATAAGCAGGCACACCAAGAGCAATTCCCAGACCTTTTCTCTGACCTATGGTATAATTTGTTATACCCTTATGCCTTCCTATAACATTGCCCTCACTGTCAACAAAATCCCCTTCACTTATGACAGCATCAGTATTTTTTCTTATAAATTCAGCATAATCTCCGTCAGGCACAAAGCAAATATCCTGACTGTCAGGCTTATCAGCCACTTTCAGCCCTATTTTTTCGGCAATTTCTCTTATTTCCTTTTTGCTGTATTCTCCGTCAGGCATAAGAGTTCTCATAAGCTGTTCCTGAGTCAGATTGTAAAGGGCATAGCTCTGGTCCTTGTTATCGGCCATTTTAAGTGTAAATCTTCCCGTCACAGGGTGCTTTACTATATTTGCATAATGTCCTGTTGCAACATAGTCTGCACCCAGTTCTTTAGCTCTGTTTAAAAGAGCCTCCCACTTAACATAACGGTTACAGGCAATACATGGATTTGGTGTTTCTCCATTAAGATACTCTCCAACAAAATAATCTATAACCTTTTCCTTAAACACCTTTTTAAAATTCATTACATAATGAGGTATGCCAATTCTGTACGCTACAGCTCTTGCATCCTCGGCAGCAGTAAGTCCGCAGCAGTTTCCTTCCTCATCTTCACCGTCCCAGAGCTGCATAGTCACACCTATAACATCATACCCCTGTTCCTTAAGCAGGTAAGCGGCCACAGAGGAGTCCACTCCTCCTGACATACCAACCACTACTTTAGCCATATTTATTCCTCCTCAGGGATTTCCTCATGCTCACTTATATCATCTACAGGCTTTTTAAGTCCTTCAATAACAATACCGTTCTTTTCAGCATAATCCCAGAGAGCTGCATGCAAAGCTTCTTCAGCAAGACATGAACAGTGCACCTTAACAGGAGGAAGTCCGTCAAGAGCTTCCATAACAGCCTTATTTGTAATTTTAAGTGCTTCGTTTATAGTTTTCCCTTTAATCAATTCTGTAGCCATTGAACTTGTAGCAACAGCGGCACCACAGCCGAATGTCTTAAATTTAGCATCTTTTACAACATCGTCTTCTATTTTTAAGTAAACTTTCATTATATCTCCGCACTTAGCGTTGCCCACTGTACCAACACCACTTGCATCTTCAATTTCTCCTACATTTCTCGGATTCATAAAATGATCCATAACCTTTTCGCTGTACTGCATATTATTTATCTCCTTTTTCCTTTAAAAATTCTTCGTATAAGGGTGACATCTGTCTTAATCTTTCAATAATAGGCTGTATTTCATTGATTACATAGTCAACCTGTTCTTCTGTTGTAAAATGACCTATTGTAAATCTTACAGAACCATGAGCCTTTTCATGCGGAAGTCCTATTGCAAGAAGCACATGAGAAGGATCAAGAGAACCGCTAGTGCAGGCACTTCCGCTTGAAGCACATATTCCCTTATAATCAAGCAAAAGAAGAATACCTTCACCTTCAATAAATTCAAATGAAATATTTGCGTTTCCCGGCAGCCTTTTTTCAGGATGTCCGTTTAATCTTGAATACGGAACTTTTTTTAGAATTTCATTAATAAGCTTATCCCTTAAAGCTGTAAGCCTTGGCATTTCTTCAGGAAGTTCCTTTACAGCAAGTTCAAGTGCAAGCCCCATACCTACAATACCGGGAACATTCTCTGTACCGGCACGTCTTCTTCTTTCCTGAGCTCCGCCGTGGATAAGGGGATTAAGCTTTATACCCCTTTTTATATAAAGAGCACCTATTCCCTTAGGTCCGTAAAACTTATGTCCGCTCATAGAAAGCATATCAATATTCATAGCTTTTACATCTATATCAACATGACCTACAGCCTGCACAGCATCGGTATGGAAAATTATGCCGTGTTCATGGGCAATCTTCCCTATTTCAGCTATAGGCTCAATAGTACCAATCTCATTGTTTGCAAACATTATTGTTATAAGAATTGTGTCATCTCTTATTGCATTTTTAAGGTCATCAAGGCTTATGAGTCCATACTCATCAACAGGCAGATAAGTCACATCATACCCCTTTGTTTCAAGATATTCACAGGTATGGAGCACTGCATGATGCTCAATACAAGATGTTATAATATGCTTACCCTTGTTGCTGTAACTTTCAGCAATTCCCTTTATTGCCCAGTTATCGGCCTCAGAACCTCCTGCAGTAAAGTAAATTTCATTTACTCCACAATTTATAGCATTTGCCACCTGTTCTCTGGCATGCTCAACAGCATTTTTATTTTTCTGTGCAATTTTATATATACTTGAAGGATTTCCAAAACTATCCGTTAAATATGGCATCATAGCCTCCGCAACCTCAGGTCTTACCTGTGTAGTAGCGGCATTGTCAAAATAGCATTCCATTATATATCAAACTCCTTTTACTCTACATAATTCCTTTTACAATTTCATATAAACTTATATTGTCAGCAGCTTCAGAAACACTTTCGCTTAACTTAGCCCACACGTCCTTTGTGGCACATTGGCTGCAGTCCCCTGTCCCGCAGGTTTCCTTTCCCGAAAGACATTCCACAAGCTCCAGAGGACCCTCCACAACCCTCAAAATATCTCCCACAGAAATATCCTCTGCATTTTTTGCCAAAATATAACCTCCGTTAGCACCCCTGGTACTTTTTACCAGTCCCGCCTTTTTAAGGGGAGCAATAAGCTGTTCAAGATAACTTTCGCTAAGATTATTTCTGTCAGCAATAGTCTTAAGGGAAACACAGCCTTCTTTACAGTTAGCTGCAATATCCACCATAGCCTTAAGACCATACCGTCCTCTTGTGGATATTTTCATTTAAATCACCATCTCTTATTTTATTTCCGAGTAATTTCCTCGGCATTTATAGTATATCACCGTAATATACCAATGTCAAGACCAATATATATTTTTTACTGCAATAAAAAATTGCACGAAGAAACCTTCATGCAATTTTTTAAGAAATTATTTATAAATAAAAAGTGCCCAGAGACGGAATCGAACCGCCCACACGAGGATTTTCAGTCCTCTGCTCTACCAACTGAGCTATCTGGGCTTAGGTGTAATCAAATTTTAACACCAGCAAAAGATATTTTATCATATCTTTATACAATTGTCAATATTTTTTTACATTTTCACCCATCAGCAGAGCATTTGTTTCTTATATTATTTTTCAATTTCCATTCCTGTCAAAGTATATCCACACTTTTCAAGTACTTCTCTCACATCATCTTCAGTCAATATTGCCTTTGACAATATTTCACCGCTCTTTTTATGCAAATTAACCTTTGCATAATAACCGTCTTTTTTATTAAAAGCATTTTCAACTCTTACCGCACACTCCCGGCATGACATACCTCCTATGCGAATAACAGCCTTATGTCCGTAATGTGACTTGTCTGAATCTGCCGGCTTTACTTTTATTTCTGAATCCCCTCCGCCGCAGCAGCCTTTTGAAATCTTCTTTTTATAGCTTATCACTGCATAAACACATATTACAACAAGTACCAGACATATAATTACCGTTGCCATTTCATCCTCTTCTTTCAAAAATTTAGTTAGTAGTTGCTAATTTCAATATACACCCTTTCACAATTTTTGTCAATACACAAAATAAGCTCCCGCAAAACTTTGGGAGCTTTTTCAATCACAGCATTATGCATATAAGTCCGCCGTTTCCTTCATTTATGATTTTCTGGAGTGTTTCCTTAAATTTATACTGGGTATCCTCAGGCATTCTTAAAAGCTTTGCATTCAGATCATCTGTAATAAGTTCTCTCAAAGTTCTTCCAAATATGCTGTATTCCCATATTTTCTGCGGATTATCCCTGTACTGAGCATTTAAATATGAAACAAGCTCTTTTGACTGTTCCTCACTGCCCACAATAGGAGCCACACTGGTTTTAATATTGGTTTTTATCATATGAATACTTGGAGCATCTGCATCAATTTTTATGCCGTATCTGTTGCCCTGCTTTAGGATTTTTGGCTCTGTCACAGTCATTTCCTCAACTGACGGCGTAACTATTCCATACCCCTTTTTATTCACTTCATCAAGGGCATACTTAATTTTGTCATAAGCCCGTTTAGCCTCAGAAAGCTGTTTCATCATTGATATAAGCTCATATTCACTTTCAATTTCCATACCTGTTGTTTCCGAAAGTATGTTATAAAAAAGGTTATCCTTAAGATTTACCTCAACATTAACCTTTCCCTCCCCCAAATTGATGTTGTCGGAATAAATTTTTTTTACATTTTCATTTGACTCAAGTATTGAAATATTCTTGTTAATATCTCTTATACCTTTTATTTTCTGACCCATTTCCTTTACAGAGGATACAATACTTTCCTTAAGCCAGTGATTTTTTGGCATAGCTTCAAGCCACTTAGGCAGTGTAATATCGATTTCACAAAGAGGGAACTGATACAAAACCTCTTCAAATATATTATTAATATCATCTTGTGACAGATTTTTACAGTCTGTCACAATTACCCTGCTGCCGAATTTGTTTTCCATCTGCTCTGCTATTTTAAGAGTGCTTTCAGAATTTGGTTCAACACTGTTAAGAACAATGACAAAGGGCTTATTTATTTCCTTAAGCTCATTTATAACCCTTGCTTCACTGTTTATGTAGCTTTCTCTTGGTATATTCGTTATTGTGCCGTCACTTGTTATTACAACAGCAATAGTGGAATGATCCTTTATAACCTTTTGTGTCCCCAGCTCTGCAGCCTGTGCAAAAGGCATTTTCTGCTCAGACCACGGAGTTGATACCATTCTGGGCTGATTGTCAACAATATGTCCGCTTGCTCCCTCAACTATGTAACCCACACAATCTATAAGCCTTACATTTAAGTCAATGTTGCCGTCAAGACTTATTTTAACAGCCTCGTTAGGCACAAACTTAGGCTCTGTAGTCATAATTGTATTACCTTCCGCAGACTGGGGAAGTTCATCCTGAGTTCTTGTTTTGACATAATCATTTTTTATATTGGGTATAACCAGTTTTTCCATAAAATTTTTAATGAAAGTAGACTTTCCCGTTCTCACAGGTCCCACCACACCTATGTAAATATCCCCATCTGTACGTTTGGATATTTCCTTATATATATCAAAACTGTTCATAATTAACCTCCATATTAATTCTTACACTATAATATGAATTCAAATATTTTTTTATTACAGAAGTCATTGTTATTTTTTCACAAAATTTAATTTAATAAATTGTATATATATACCAATATACTTTGTTTTTTTAATTTTACATTAGATTTATGTTAAAATTATATATTTTTATAGTCAATTTACACAATTAATTTATAGTATATTAAATGTTTTTATGATTTTTTTACATTTTATACCTTAAAAAAATATATTTGACAAAAATTCAAAATCAAGTTATTATAGACTTGTAACGATTTAAAAGCCCCATAAGGGCTTAATTTAAAGGGAGGTAGTTTAAATGAAATCATTAAATATTAAGTTAGACTCAATCGACAAGGTAAAGGATTTTGTTAATACAATCAATACTTTTGACGGTGATTTTGATTTAGCTTCAAGCAGATACGTTGTTGATGCAAAGTCTATTATGGGGATCTTCTCATTAGACGTTAGCACAACTCTTCGTCTTGATGTTCATGATGATGAAGAATTTGATGCAGTTAAGTCTGCTTTAAGTGCTTATATAGTTGAATAAACAATACCCCCGCAGCC
>CAZGIC010000029.1:0-20811 GCA_964526435.1 uncultured Lachnospiraceae bacterium
TTTCTCCTTTGAATTTATATATACACTAAAATAGACGGCAGATTAAACCGTCTATTTCTATCAAACCACCATGAGAGGTTCGTCATCAAATTCAGTTCTGTATAAGCATGACCAAATTTGTACGCATTTTTATATGCTGTTTATCTCATGGAAATATTAGACTTTCATGAAACAAACAATTATAACTATATCATATTTAATCTCTGTTTGCAACAGCTCCTGTAAGTAATCCTAAGAGAAAAACTAAGAAAGTTACGCCTAAAGCGCACACAGCTAACTTTGGTTTATCTTCTTCAGGAATAAATGTCCCCTTTAAAACATGTGCCTTAGCTTCCTGTTCAGCAGCACGATAGTGCTTTCTCGGCCTTGCATATCTCATATAAACTACCTCCTTAAAATTTGTTCGATTTCTTATTAATTTATTATACCATATTTCATTTAAATATAAAAGAAAAATTTTATTAATTTATTGCCAAACAAAAAATTAAGGTGTATACTAAAACCAAATATTAATAATCGGAGGTACTGTATATGAGCTATGAAGTAAAAAGCAGTGAAGTTGTATACAAAGGCAAAGTATTTAGCATTGAAAAGGATGTCATTACTCTCCCCGACGGAAGAGAAGCCACAAGAGAAACCGTAAAACATGGCGGTGCAGCGGCAATGATTCCCGTAGACGATGAGAGTAAAATAATATTTGTAAGACAGTACAGACACTCAGCAGGAAAAGAAGTTCTTGAGATTCCTGCAGGCACTATAGAAAAGGGAGAAGACCCCTATGACTGTGCTGTAAGAGAAATAGAAGAAGAAACCTCATATAAAGCAGGCAAAATGACATTTATGTTTAAAATGTTTTCTGCCATAGGTTTCTGCAGTGAGATTCTATACATTTACCTTGCAGAAAATCTTATTAAAGGCGAGTTCCATATGGATGCCGATGAATTTATAACTATCGAACGCTATACCCTTGACGAAAGTATAAATCTCATTGAAAAGGGCGAAATCTGCGACAGCAAAACAATAGCTGCAATTTTAGCTTATAAAAATCATATTCAGCAGAAACAGTAAATCTAGAATTGACAGCTAAATTCCGATTTGCCACACAAAACTAAACATTTTCTCAGCTAACTTTTCCAGCCGCTCTCCAGCGCCGTTGGAATAAAAGAAAATAGCACGGGAACTATCGAAAAGTTCCCGTGTTTTTGATACTTTCTTCAGGACAGCACATAAATATTTGACTTACTTTCTAAAGTAAGCAATCACGGTGTGTTTTCAAACTGCCCTTTATTAAAAATCAGCAAAGCTGAATTTGACAATAAATTCAAATTTAACATAACAACACACCTTTTTACATTTTTTGATTTAACACCATTTACCTGTAACACAGTCCTTTCCCGTATCAAAAACCATGTCACAGTCCCTCTCCACATTAAAGGCAGAAAAATATTTCTCCTCAAGAGGGATCCACTTTTCCTTAAAATTTATATATCCCTCTTCTCCATTCCTCTTTTTTATTCTTTCAGCCTGTTTATTTTTATCAATTGTAAGAAAAATCTTCAAATCATAAAATCTGTTTAGCATAGGATGACAGCTGTAAGACCCCTCAATAATATTTATCTTTTTAAAGTCTATATGTATAGGTTCTCCAAACTCCTGTCTGTGACATTCATAGGGACAGTATGAAAAACTTTCACCTTTCTCAAGAGGAGTAAGCACCTCATTAAACACACGCTCATAATCCACATTCCCGCCCGGTTCACTTAGACGTTTTTCTGTCCTCTGATTCGGTCTTAAGAAAAAGTGATCCATATGTATTACATTACAATCGCATATTTTTTTAATTTCATCAGCAACCGTTGTTTTTCCCGAAGCACATCTTCCATCAATTGCAACAATTATTTGTCTGTCCTCTCCCGATAACTTTTCGATTTCTTTATATATATTTTCGGCAATAACTGTTTTAAAGTTATCTTCTGACATTTATTTTATCCTCTTTTCCTGTTGCATTTTTAAAGGGCACAAGCCCAGTCTTATTAAGTGCAAACATAATAGCAGGCAAAATAACAAGCTGTAATACAATTCCAGGTACAGCATTTAAAAATGCTCCTGCTATAAACATTTCTGCCGTAAAGGCATTGCCGTTAATACCCAGAAGTATAATTTCAGCAATTCCCCAAACAACACGGCCTGCAATCATAGCTCCTATAATTGAACGATACAGAGCTACAACACATTTCCACTTTGAAGCCTTGTACATAAACCCTGACACAAAGCCGTAAGCTGCCAGTTCAAAAGCCATTGCTATTCCCGTAGGATATATGACAGGCATGCCAAACATAACATAGCGGAGCAAAGGTAATATGAACCCTACAGCCAGACCATATCTCCACCCGCATATAAGTCCGCACAGAAATACAGGTATATGCATAGGCAGCAGCATATTCCCAATCTGTGGTATCTGTCCCGTAAAAAAGGGCAGTACAATTCCAAGAGCAATAAACATTGCTGAAATAGTCATATTTCTTACAGATATATTTTTCAAATTACTCCCTCCTTAATTAATCCCTAGTTTGTATATATCAATTATATACCTTAAAGCCGACTCTAAGTCAATAGTTTTATACAAATATTTCTATAATATCTGTGTAACCTTATTTGGTTCTACAATATTTGACGTGGTCATTATACTGTAATCCACATTATAGGCTCCCTTTTAAGGGAGCTGTCAGCCATAGGCTGACTGTTAGTGAAATTTGACAAAGTCAAATTTTGCGATATGAGGGTTTATAAACCACGCTAGTTGACAAAGAACCATTTATTTAACTTCAGCTTACTTTTCCACACATAAAATCAAAATAATCTCCGAATTCATATGAACTCAGAGATTATTTTTTAACATTTAATTCTTACTTTCCAATCACTTTATTTTTAATAACCACAAGCATAAACAAAGGCAATTGCAGCATTCTCACAAACCTTGAAGGCTGTGTAATAAGCCTGTAGAACCATTCCAGACCATGATTAATAAAAAACTCAGGTGCTCTCTTTACATTTCCGCTCATAACGTCAAAGCTTCCTCCCACACCTATTGCAAGTTTAACATTAAGTTCTTTAATATGGTCATATATCCACTTTTCCTGTTTAGGAAAACCAATGCCCACAAGAAGCAGATCCGGCTTAAGCTCATTAATCTCTGCAATTATTTCTTTTTCCCTGTCCTTGTCGAAATAACCGTTTGCAGTTCCAACAATCTTAAGTCCCCTATACTTAGCCTCCATAGCCTCTTTAGCTGTATCTGTAACACCCGGAGCACCACCGAAAAAATATGCAGTTTTACCCATATCTTTCATTTTGTCAAAAATTCCCTGAACAAGGTCATATCCTGCAACTCTGTGCTTTATAGGATTTTTTGTGAACTTAGAACCATATACAATGCCTATACCGTCAGGCACATTCATTGTACTTGAATTAAGAATTTCCATAAATTCCTTATTTTTTCGTGCTTCCATTACCATTTCCGGATTGGGCGTATATATAATAGATTTTCCGTTTCCCTTTAAACAGGAAACCGCCTTGTCAACAGCCTCTTCCGGCGTTATATCAGCAAAAGGTACTCCTAAAATTCTGCATATACTCATAGTTTACCTCATAAATTTCAAATTGCTTTTTATTATGTTTATTGATCCAATTACTGAATAGTATAACTTCCCTTAACAAGGAACCATGCCGCCTCTGTAACACTAAAACCTCTTCCATCAGATCTTGGAATAATGTTTAAATGATTAATAGTTGCACTGTGTCCGTTATACAAGGTCTGACCTGTTGTAGCATCAGTAATTCCTTCACTTCCGCTTATAACAACACTTGCTTTGCCTGATCTCAAAATAATTTCCGCACCTTCGCCGCCTATAATAGTCTTGCCAACAGCAACACTTACAGGTGTAAATGTTATTGCTGTTGAAGTTCCATCTCCTGAGCCTATTAAAGCCATTACCTGTTCTATCTTATCGTCCACATAGCTTTTTGAAACATATGGATCAGATTCAGAACCCGTGTCAGCTCCGTACACGCTGCCCATTATCATAACTGCACCTGCAATTACACCCAATAAGCCAACAAAAAACTTTTTCATTTTTTCTTTCTCTCCTTTTCACTTCTGATAATATCAAGCTGTTTTGCAAGAAGTATATCATTCTCATCAGCCTTATTCATCATAATATCAGCTTTATTCTTTAATATACTTTTATATCTTTCCATATTCTCGAATATTTCCAAAGTTATTGAAGTTATTTTGTCACTGTCAAGTTTTTCCTTTCTGACATCTCCGCCTTCAGGCATATCAAGCTCTTTAAGGTAATATTCTATCTTAGGGTCATAAATAATCCCCACCATAGGCACATTTTTAACAGCAGCAAAAATAAGTGTATGAAGTCTCATACTTACCATTACATCAACCCTGCCTACAATACCCATCATTTCCGCAGGAGTATACCTTTTAGTAAGTATATATGACTTATTCTTCATCATTGATGAAACCTTTTTAGAAACAGCAATATCATTAGGGAACTGCATAGGTATAAAAATAATTTCTTTACCTGTATCGGCAATATTATCACAGGCTTTTGCAATTTTTGAAATGTAGTCCTCACCGTACTTCGCCTTTGACCATTCCCTTACTGCAACTCCTACCCTTGGTTTTCCTCTCTCTATAAAATCTTCCTCAAGTATAAGCTTCTCAGCCTCTTCATCTCCTATGCTTTCAAGTTTAAAGGCTGCATCAGCAGTTACGGTAACATTTGGATTGCTTACACCTATATTTCTAAGATCCGCCTCAGAAAGTTTTTCCCTTAATGTTATAACATCAACAGTGTTTATAACAGAACGCACAAGGAGCTGATTAAACTTACCCGTCACAGGACCAATTCCATTTGCATAAAGCATAACCCTTTTTCTGAAAAGCTTAGCAAGTTTTATAAGGCTTAAATAATACAAAAGAGAGCGGGTACTTGTACCATTCTGAAGCAAAGTTCCTCCTCCGCTTAAAACAATATCACTGTTTTTTATAGCAGACAATACCTGAAACACATTAAACCTCTGTACAGACTTTACATTATATTCAGTTTTTGTAAATTCGGGATTGCGACTAAGTGCAGTAATATCCACATCATCAGCAAGACCTCTTATATTTGTAGTCATTGCCTTAAGTATAGCTTCATCACCACAATTTCCGAATCCATGATAGCCTGCTATCAACAGATTAATCATAACATTACCTCCGTATTAAGCCTTAATAAATACAGATAAAACTAATTATTTTTCTTTTTATACTCATAATACCAAATATTCATAACCACAGCAATAAACACCCAGAAAAGACTTGTCATCATCGGTACTTCAAAAACATTCTCAAAGAAATTATGGATTATTACACCACAAAGACCTGCTATAATACCTGTTGATAACTCTTTTGAAAGCTTAGTTGATGCAATCTTTATAGCTCTAAAACCATTTATAACTACAGAATACATAAGCAAGGCAAAAGCAGAAAAGCCCACTACACCTGACTCAACAGCCATTTTAAGCCAATAGTTATCCATATAAAATGTTTTTACAACTTCTGTATCTACTACCGTTTGCAGATTATGATTCATAGCAACAGCACCGCCAAAGTGACCTAAGCCTATACCAAAAACGGGCTGATTTGCAAATATTTTAAGTCCTGTGATCCATCTCACAAGACGTCCTCCTTTTAATGAGGACTCTATATATTCAGCACTTAACATATAGCTGATTCTGTTTCCCACACTTGGCACAGCTACTACAACAAGAATTGCAAGCACTATACATGGAATAATAAGTCTTTTATCCTTCAGAAGCACATATATTCCTACTGCAACTGCAAATCCGATCCATGCACCTCTTGAGAATGTAAATACCAGACTTGCCATCATACATAAAGCAATCAAGGCAAACAGAATTTTTCCCTTTACATTTTTATTTGTAACTGCAAGAGATATTGCCATAGGTGATGCCAGAGTCAGAAGTGAACCAAAGGCATTTGGACTTGTAAATATAGAATATACTCTTGTTCTGACGCCTGCTTCATTCTGGTCAACCCATCCTGCAGGCATTTCAACACCAATAATATACTGATAAATACCATGAAGTGCAAGAATTCCCACAACTATAACAAATATTGTTGTAACACTCTTTGCAGTCTTTTCACCTCTTAACAACTGAATTACAACATAATACCAGAGCATATACTGAACGATCGCTCTGAATCCCTCAAGTGCAATGCTGTAATCCTGAGAATTTATAATAAGACATATTATCATAGCACTTATAAATATAAAAAGCGGTATATCCATAGGAGAAGTTTTAAATCCTTCATCCTTACGGTTTGCTATCCACTTGAATATCCAGAGCATTACAAGAAGTATCAGTAAAAGCTCGTCCCAAATACTTCCCAAAACTGAACTGAAAGCTCTCACTACCGTATCTATAACTCCGTAAGCTGCCAGTATAAATACCGCCACCTCATACCTGCACAAAACAATGCTTACAGCTACCACAACAGCTATAACGGCAAGAGCAGCCACAGGTCCCATAGTCCCGCATCCAAGTCCCAGAAGCAAACCTGTCAATATAATCAAAGCAACATTTCTTTTACTCAAAAAACCACCAACTATCTGATTAAATCAATGAATTCAGCAAATAACCTTAATACAGCACTGCCCTTTAAAACACCCTTGCACAAAGAAACTGCCACACATAAAAAACCAAGCACAAACACAGCAATGCACATTACTCCGTTTACGACAGACATTCCGCCTGCATATATAAGAGCAATAATACTGCCTGCCGCAATACTCATAAACAATATTCCAAAACCCATAAACTTGCTTTCAACAGAAGCATTGCATACTTTTACAGTATCCTCAGCCGCTCTGCTGCCTGAAAGCCAGCCTGTCACAAATGAATTGATCCAGCCAAAAAATTTGTCAAAAAGTCCGGCTATTGCCATTATAATTCTGTATACAAAACTGTATCTGTAATAAGGCTTTTTATTTGCATATGCTGACAAAATTCTGTATGTAACACTCTTCTTAAAACATACAGCAATACCTGCCATATTTTTTTTAAGTCTGCTGTTGTTATAAGCTGCAATAAAGGCATTTACTATTTTTATGAGAGCTGATATTACAAAACTTTCCTTAAAAATCAAAGCCAAGCTCTTCATTAAGCCATCTCCTTACTCATCCCTAAACTCAACGCCTCTTATTTTAGCATTTGCTTCTACAGTCTGAGTTTTTATAATATAACTGTAGCCTACTCTTGCTTCCTGTCCTCCGACTTTAATTGTTACATTTGAAGGATCTATTTTTTCTCTGATAACAACAGTTATATCTTTCCATAAAGGATGCTCACTGTAAACAGCTTCACCTTCACTGTTTACACCTACATATGCAGCAGGTTCAACCTTTATATCAACAATTTCAGCATCAGTATATTTACCGCTGTTTACTATATGGTCACCTACTTTAAGTGCTTCCGCAACCTCAGGCACCTGCAAACTTGAATAAGCGGTTATATAGCAGTACTGATCAGGAGTTGCAGGATTCAACCCGTTTGCATTAAGCTTAGATGATGTAAATCTGACAACAACCGTCGCTACAATTGCAACAATAACAACAACTACAACCAAATCAACAATGTTTAATTTTCCGAATAATTTACCCTTTTCATCAATGAGTTTCATTTTTTGCTCTCCTTTAAAATTTTATTATATATATTAATATGGGTATTAGCCATAGACTCAACAGAAAAATTTTCAAGAGCCCTGTTATAAAATTCACTCCCCATTTGTATTCTCAGCTCATCGTCATTGCAAAGTTTTTCAAGTCTGTCTGCAAAAGCATTATAATCACCTGAAGGCACAAGATAACCGCTTTTACCATCTTCAATCATTTCCGGAATTCCGCCTACAGCTGTAGCAACTGTAGCCTTCTTCATTCTTGCCCCTTCAAGAAGAGCATAGGGAAAGCTTTCCGAATATGAACTTAGTGTGTTTACATCAATATGCTTATAAAAACTGTTCATAACAACAGAATTCATAATCTGACCTATCATATGCACCCTGTCCCCAAGTTTATTTTCATTGATGTATGTTTCACAGTCATCCCACATTTCTCCATCGCCGAATATTATAAATTCAATATTATCGCACCTCTTTGCCAGTACATTTGCAGCCTTAAGAAATACATCAACCCCTTTTACCGCAAAAAGCCTTGCTGCAATTCCAACATATTTTTTATCAGGATCATATTTCATATGTATCCTGTCAAAAAACCTTTCCTTATCCAAAATCTCAAGTTCAGGCTTAAAGTCAATGCCATTGTATATAACTTCGATTCTGTCCTTTTTAAAACCTCTTTTTATAAGCATATTCTTAAAGGCTTGTGTTACACAGAGAACATGATCAAATCTTCTCAATGCATATGAGTTTATAGGCGTATAAACCATCTGTTTTCTTGCATTATCCTTAAAATCCAGCTTATAATCACTATGAAGAGTAGTTATCATAGGTGCCTTGACACTGTGCATTATAAACAGTGATATATAATTTGCTCTTGCTCCGTGGCAATGAACAATATCACAGCCACTGTTATTAATATAATCACATATCTTCTTATTTACAGACAAATCATATCTTTTTGTCTGAGGTATAATTGTAACAGGAATGCCAAGTTCCCTCGCTTCCTCTGTAAATATACCCTCCATAATGCAAAGAAGTTCTACATCAATATTCAGTTTTTTCAGATTATCAAGAAGGGTAAGCACATGAGTTTTCGCTCCCCCTGTATCCCCTCCGCTTATGAAGTGTAAAATTTTCATAATATCACCATTAATTCATACTGTCAAAAACACGGGCAAGCTCTTCTGTAAGCTTCTTTCTTTCAAAACCCTCTATAACATTTCTGTCAGGCTCAAAATCAAGCTTTCCCTGACACCACTTGTCATAATACTCCTTAATATTTGCCTTTATTTCTTCCACA
The DNA here is from genome assembly GCA_964526435.1 of uncultured Lachnospiraceae bacterium. Taxonomy (GTDB): domain Bacteria; phylum Bacillota; class Clostridia; order Lachnospirales; family CAG-274; genus Gallispira. Next base: position 9,060 of record CAZGIC010000029.1, read on the forward strand.
TTATCTGTATTGGCCACAATACCTATTTTGCTTTCATTTACAAGATCTGCAGCACAGCCATCAGGCAGAATTGCAAGAACAGGTCGGTTCGTATTCATATACTCAAAAACTTTGCCTGTATAAAAAGCATTTGCACCTCTTCCGCTGCCCTCAATAAGCACAAGAACATCTGCACCCATCTGATGCTCAATACACACATTGTGAGGAACATACCCTACAATTTCAAAGCTTTCTGTAAGTCCGAAGCTGTCTATCTGTGCCTGCAGCTTATCTCTGTGATAATTTCCAATAAGCTTTATTTTAATTTTGCTTCCTTCTATTTTACCCTCTTCTTTAAGCTCCTTTAAAGCTTCAAAAAATGTATCCGGTTTTCTTCTTCCGTAAAGGGCACCTGTATACACCATTGTAAGCCTTTCATTATCAGGCTTTATACTGCTGTCAAAGCCTGCAAAATCCTCTGCATCATACCCGTTTGGTATAAACACAAAATTATCACCTGATATATTGTTATTTCTAATAAAGTTATCTCTCATTACAGGAGTATTTGTAATAAGCATATCAGCATTTATCACAACACTATGCTCCATATTCTTTTCAATTCGTGTTCTTATTGGGTTGTAGGGATTATCTAAAGTATAGGGATTGTTTGTCCACTCATCTCTGAAGTCCGCAGCCCATTTTATTCCCGGTATTTTCTTTTTAATATATAAGCCAAGAAGATGATCGCTATAAGGTGCCGAAGTAGTGTATATAATGTCAATACCTTCGTTTTTTATAACCTCAATAACTTTTTTTCTCGATGCCTTATACCAAAAATAAGCCGTATCAGGAATTATAAACTTTCCCAGAACCTTTCCAGGTATTCTCATAATTCCCTGCAACTCAGGCAGTTCATAAGCCTTTGTCCTGTAAATTTTAACTCCCTCAGGCACATCCTTTAAAAGAGTTTCGTCTTTAAGGGGCATATTTCCTACCTCTCTTGTAAAGACAACAGGTTCATAACCAAAAGCTCTTAAATGTTTTACAAATTTGACACTTCTCTGTACACCGGAACCACCCATAGGCGGAAACTGATTTGCTATTATCAATACCTTTTTCATTTCAAATACCTGCCAGTACAATATTCAATTATAATTCCAAAAGCCCTAAAGGCTTTTGGAATTATAAACAAAAGCTAACTAAAAGAAATGTTTGCATACCCAAAAGATCTGTCAGACCTCAACAGCAGGACTTGCAGTCATAGCCTGAAAGTCCTGAGCAAGCATTTCTTTCAGGGATTTGGATTTTATCCCCATCTTAAAATTTAATTTTCTTCCTTGCCTTCACCTAAGAGCACATACTCAATGCCTGCCCCTGTTACCTCATCCCTGTTCCAGAAGTTTCTTGTATCAAGCACAACCTTATTTTTCATATTTTCAGCCATCTTAACAAAGTCAACATTCTTGAACTGGTCATGATTTACACCAAGCACAACAATATCGCTGTCCTTACATGATTCATACATTTCAAAGTTATTTTCAACTTTTTCAGCTGCATGAGGATCACAAACCTTTACATCTGCACCCTTAGCCTTTAACATATCCATAAGATGCATAACAGGAGATTCTCTTATATCATCAATATTAGGCTTGTATGTAACACCGAACAGTGTAACAGTCTTTCCCTCTAAACCGCCTAATATCTTATCGATCTTATTCATAACAAACTCCGGCATAGAGTCATTATTAAGTCTTGCCTGATGTATAAGCTTAGCATTCTCGCTCTTTTCAACAAGGAACCACGGGTCAAGGGCAATACAATGTCCCCCCACACCTGGACCAGGCTGTAAAATATTAACTCTCGGATGCTGATTAGCCATTCTTATAACATCCCAGCAGTTTACGCCAAGCTCTTCACTCATTTTAGCAAGCTCATTTGCAAGGGCAATATTTACATCTCTGAATGTATTTTCCATAAGCTTGCACATTTCTGCTGTGGTTGAAGTTGTAATAAATATTTCCCCTTCAACAAAGCTTTCATAAATCTTTTTAACCTCAATGCTTGACTTTTCATTTATACCGCCCACAATACGGCTGTTTGTTCTGAGCTCTTCGAGAACCCTTCCCGGAAGTATTCTTTCAGGAGAATGAGCAACAAGAAGTTCCTCGCCAAGCTCAAGACCTGTTTCCTTAAGAATAGGAAGCATAAGGTCAAGAACCGTTCTCGGAGGTGAAGTAGATTCAAGTACAACAATTGCACCTTTTCTTACACATGGCACAATAGTTCTTGTAGCTGACTCAACATAGCTCATATCAGCAGTCTTGTCCTCATTAATAGGAGTAGGCACTGCTATAATATACACATCGCACCCAACAGGACACTCAGTTGTACCCTTAAGATTGCCTTCTGCAACCACCTGTTTTACAAGATCCCCAAGTCCCGGTTCTTCAATTATAATTTCCCCTTTGTTAAGTGCATCAACAGCTTTACTGTTAAGGTCATAGCCTATAACCTTGTGACCCTTAGATGCAAACATAGCGGCAGTAGGCAGTCCAACATAGCCTATGCCAATTACACAAATGCTTTTTTTCATTGGTTATATCTTCCTTTCTTGCCCCTTTAGAGCAAAATATTATGATTTGCAGGTAAAAACATTTATTCCGTCACTGCCTCAGACTTCTTCCCATACTACACTTCCGAAATCCTGACCTTATCATATAAGCAGCATAAATTGCCTTTTGCCCGCAGCCTCATATTATTTATTAAAAAATTTATTTTTAATTATGGCAAGCTCATCTTTAACCTCACCTGTTATAATAAGCATTGCTCCATATACTATAATACCACAAATTATAAATATTGCCAAACATATTTTGCTGTCAGGCAAAATTGTTTTAAGAATTTCTATTACAGCCACCATTACAATGGCTGAACCAAGTATTTTTATAAACCTTTTAGGCTCTATTTTCCACTTAAGATAATTTCTCGTGCCATATCTTGCCAGTATAAAATACACAAAAAAACCTATAAATGTTGTAACGGCAGCTATAAAATAACTTCCCGTAAACTTTACAAGTATAAGATTCAGCCCTACATTTACAGCACCGCCTATAAGACTTCTCTTAAATATAGCATTTGTATTTGAATTAAGTTCCCAGTATTTTATTGAATACTCTGTCAACCCTAAGAACATCATACCAAGAGCCACCCAGAACATTACAATATGTCCTTCAACATACCGGCTTTCAAAAAGAGCATTGGCAGCAGAATGACTTACAGCAAAAACACCGGCAACAGCAGGAATTGCCACAAGCATATACATTCTGACAGCTTCGTTTAAAAGCCTTTGAACATCTTCCTTTTTACCCTCTGACCATGCTCTTAATATGGTAGGATAACACCCTCTCATAACCGACGCATTTAAAAGCGTAAAGGCAGTTGCTATAAGGGAATAATTTGTCTGATAAATACCGGCAGCTCCGGCACTTAAAACTATTGTAATAATATATATATCAGACTTATTAAGGACAGATGTTGCAAGCTGATTTCCCATTAAAGGCATACCGTAAGCTTTAAGTTCCTTTAAAATATCTTTATTTTCACTGCCCTTTAAATACTTAAATATTTTAAGTCTTTTCATACCTATAAGAGAAACTACAGCATCGGTAATAAAATAGCTTAAAAATATCCACTCAATTTTACTTGACCACAACTTACAGAATATGACCATAAATACAAGGCGTCCAAGAACTGTGATCATAGACAAGAGAAGATTAAGCTTTGCTTCTCTTACAGCAGCAAGCATTGCTATCATAAGCTGTGCCGTATTATATGTTACAAACCACAGCACACCACATATAAACAACCTGTAAGTATATACACTTAAAAATCCCTTTGCCTTTTCTGAATCGGCCATTCCAAAAACTTCAAAAATTCCTTCAAATCCGCCAAAACCAACTTGTATAATAATTAAAAGAGCAACACATATTGCTATGACCAATCCATTCACTTTAAGCCATGCATAAAATACAGTTGAGTAAAACTCCTCATGCCTGCCTTCTATATCATATTTGTTGATATATCTGAGCACAGACTGCACAAGCCACTGTATAGCAACCATAGCCACCGTTGTAATAGCTATATTCACAGTTGAATAATAGCCCATTTGAGCTGTTGCAAAAAGATATGTCATTACAGACATTGTCACAATTCCCACAATGCCCTCAATACCCTTTGCCATCATATATATAATTGTATCCTTCGCCATTACACCTTTTGAAACATTAGCCATAGTTATCCTCTTATTCCCGTCTTTTAATGTTCATTTATTTTATATATCTTTCAAAATTCAGCAAATAAGTATTTTCGGCAAAAAGCCGAAAGACCGTCTTGCGGTCATTCGTCCATTCTGCCTGTTCAAGCTGATTTTGAAATATTTATTGTCCGCCCTTTCATTAATTTACATCATAAAACTCATAATAAAGTTCCTGGTCATTACCCATAAACTTAATGTACTGCTGATCAGACGCTTTAACTCCGGCAAGATTAATATATCTTATACCGTCCTTAATTTCAACATAGTTACTCTCTCCTACAGAAGAAAGAACTATAATATTCTTATCACTGTTTCTTGATGCTGTTTTAAATATGTCATGAAGAGCATCTCTTTCTTTGCTGTCTGTTATTCCGGACCATACATATGCGTCCATCATAACTATAATATTCTTTTTACTAAGTCTGTTCAAATAATCCTGTAAATATCTCCACTGGTCAGTGCTTGCAGATCTAAGACTGCCGTTTGATATGGCAAGAGTTACAAATGAAAAGTTCTCATTTTCATTTGTAGTATAAGTGTTGTTGTTTACAACAGAAGGCACACTGCTGCTGTTTGTAATTCCAACTTCACCAACAAAAGCCATAGATCTTGCTCCCTGTGACATTTTCTCAATAAGACTGCTTCCTGCTGCATCTCCTATACCGCTTGTATTTCCAAAAGCAGTTACAACAGTATAATCACCTGTAAGAGAATCAAGCTCCACTTCCATGTAGTCATTTACATTTGTAGACTCAGCTCCGCCCCCTGTTCCTATTGCAGCAAGGGCTGTAATATAGTCGACATAAACTGTTCCCTCTGTATTCTCATCTGTAGTATTTAAAGATGAAACGTAAATTTTATTGAGATATACAGATCCCGTAACATCACTAGGCAAAGTAACCGTTGCCTGTTTCCACTGAGTGTCGTTTAAATTGTCTGCAATCACCACATCAGTTGACTGTCCGTTACCGTAAAGTATAACAGCTTTTAAAAGGTTATCACTGCCATCACCCTTATACCATACCGTAAAATCAGTTGCACCTTCAGGGAAAGGTATATTGTTGTTTTCAAGACTTGCATAAACAGACTGTGTTGTCGTCTGATTTGCCAGGAACTTGTAGTCTATTCTCAATGATGAAGTGCCGTCATAACTTTCACTGCTGTCAATTTCTGCACTTCCTTCAATCCCTGAACTTTCAGGATAATAATACATTACAATATTTCTCGGTGCCTCAAAGCTGTTTAAAGCAACATACTTTTTACCCACTGTTATTGTAAGTTTTGATGAAACATCATAACCCTCACCGGTCACTACACAAGTACCGTCACTGTCTGCAACAAAATACCCGTCTTCAATATGACCTACAGAAGAATCACTTACGCTCCATTCAATATTACTGCTGTCTGCATCTATTGAATAGCCGTCTTTATTTATAACCTGAGCAGTAAGAAGAGTTTTATCTCCAACAGCAAGGGAATAACTTTCAGCACCTACTTTTAATGCAGCAGCACCCTTTAAAACTGTCAGCTCCATTGTTCCTGAAATATCTCCATATGTTACTGTTATTGTTCCTGTACCTGTTTCTGAAGGTGTAAAGGCATTGCCATCCCATGTTCCCGCAATATCGGAACTGAATGTAAGCTGGCTTACATCAACAGTCATTGCTGAAAGCTGACCGTCATAAACATTTACATAAACCTTGCTTTCAAAATCCTTAAACATAATGTTCTCATCAGAATCAGCAACATAAGGTTCCACTCTTGCTGCCACACCTGCTTCACCTGTTACCTTTATTCCCACACCGTTTGCAACTGCTCTTTGTGAACCCTCACTTGGCACATTTACAACAGAAGGTGAACTCTGACCTGTAAGCTGAACCGCCATAGTTGTGGAACCGCCTCCGTCTAAATGGATAGCATCATAAGCACCATACTCCTTCATTATAGCAGCAGCCTCTGCATGAGTAGCACCCTTGCCGTTTGTTCTTCCGTCTATACATACAATATATATTTCTGTCTTATCCTCATTAACTCCAAGCATAGTTCTTGGATTATTTACATTTTCTCCTATTATAAGACCGTTGTTTACAATTTCTCCGTTCCTTAAAAGCTCACCGCCGCCGCTTATTCCAACAGCTATATCGGTTATCTGTTTGCTTTCTCTGAACACAAACTTTTCACTTTCAGAAAAGCTGACGCCCATACCCACATAAAACTTGCTTATTTCAGATTCCCTTGTTGCATTGCTCATTACAATAATATAACCGTTTTCAGGTACATCAACAGTTTCTCCGGGAGAAGAAATATATGATATTTGTCCGTCAGTTACAACTATCTTTGTAAGATTACTAAAATATGAATCAATTGTTGCCGTTGATGTTATGGCACGTCTGTCAAAATAGACAGGTTTTGAAAAATCTGTAACCTTATTTTTAGCACCCATTTCCATGCTTACAGAGCCTGATCCATAAAAGCCCATTGTTGACTTGACATAGTCAATAAATGGTGTTCCATAATTGTCTATGAAAAATCCTGCATACTGGTTCGAACTGCCGTTATAATAATTCTGAGCCGCAATCATATCTCCGTCACCTGCAACCTGCCCCATACTTGACTTTAAAGTACCTGAGCCAAAAAAGTCGCCGTTTACAGCAGCCACAACTCCATTATCATTGGCAAGTTTTTCAACTGTAGCCTTTGCTCCGTAATTATCTACACTTTCAATGACCTCAAATGAAAGATCTTCTTCACTTGCATCAATTGTAAGCACATACACATCCATCCATCCGGAAGCATACATTCTTGAGCTCTTTTCATATGTAAGCCCCTGAGCTATAGTCTGAATTTCTTTCTTCTCATAAAGCACCGTGGTATCATCAGCAAATACTACAGATACCCCTGAAGACCCCAGCACAATTGTACCGCTTAACAGACAGGCAATAAACCCTTTCCAAACCTTTTTAATCATTAAACTCTCTCCATTTCATATATTCACAATAACTCAGTTAGCATTATAACACAAAAGGCAAGTTAATACAATTAATTAAAATTTACAGTTTAGTTACATTTTTCCCGGTTAATCAAATCTTAATAAATGACTTTTATTTGTGCATTTTATATATATATTTTTAAAAAGAAATAAATATAATTATAAAATCGCTCTTTAATTTTAAATATAATTTCAATTTTATATTATTTTTCCACAATAACCAATTTATTAAATCAAATTAAATAAAGCATAACATCTAATAAGCCAAAAAACAGCAAAACAAAATATTTTACAAAATAAGGCTTGCAATTTTAAAAAAATATGATATACTATTAAATGTAAAGATTGATAATTAATTAACAAACTTTGTTATTTTTTTATCTTGCTTTTACAGGAGAGTTGAATTTATTCAATCAATGAATATTTTTTTAAGAAAGGAAGATTTCAATGGAAAAGAAAGATGTGACAACGCCTGTCATCGACAATGTAGATGCCCTTTTAGCTAAAATGAAAGCTATGAAAAAGGCTCAGGAAGTTTATGCAACCTACACTCAGGAACAGGTTGACAAAATTTTCTTTGAAGCTGCTATAGCGGCAAACAAAATGAGAATTCCTCTGGCTAAAATGGCAGTTGAAGAAACAGGAATGGGTATTGTAGAAGATAAGGTTATAAAAAACCATTATGCTTCAGAATATATTTACAACGCATACAGACATACAAAAACATGCGGTGTTATAGAAGAAGACAAAGCCTACGGCATTAAGAAAATTGCCGAACCTCTGGGACTTATAGCAGCAGTTATTCCTACCACAAATCCAACATCAACTGCTATATTTAAGACTCTTATTTCTCTTAAAACAAGAAATGCAATTATCATAAGTCCTCACCCAAGAGCAAAGGCAAGCACAATTGCCGCAGCAAAGATTGTTCTTGATGCTGCTGTAAAGGCAGGTGCTCCTGAAGACATAATCGGATGGATCGACGTACCTTCTCTTGAACTTACAAACACAGTTATGAAAAACGCAGATGTTATACTTGCAACAGGCGGTCCTGGCATGGTTAAGTCAGCTTATTCATCAGGCAAGCCGGCATTGGGCGTAGGTGCAGGTAACACTCCTGTTATTATAGATGAAAGTGCCGACATTCTTCTTGCAGTAAACTCTATTATTCATTCAAAAACATTTGATAACGGTATGATTTGTGCTTCTGAACAGTCAGTTACTGTTGTAGGTGATATTTATGATGATGTTAAGGCTGAATTTGCAAGAAGAGGCTGTTACTTCTTAAACAATGCTGAACTCGACAAGGTAAGAAAGACAATTATTATAAACGGATCATTAAATGCCAAAATTGTAGGTCAGAGTGCATATACAATAGCAAAGCTTTCAGGAATTGAAGTTCCTGAAAACACAAAAATTTTGATAGGTGAAGTTGAATCTGTTGACATTTCAGAAGAATTTGCCCACGAAAAACTTTCTCCTGTACTTGCAATGTACAAAGCCGCAGATTTTGATGAAGCTCTTGAAAAAGCTAAACAGCTTGTTGCAGACGGCGGCTATGGACACACTTCATCTCTTTATATCAACACGGCTGAAACAGAAAAAATGGCTAAGCATGCAGCAGCTATGAAGACCTGCCGTATTCTTATAAACACTCCGTCCTCTCATGGCGGTATAGGTGACTTATATAACTTTAAGCTTGCTCCGTCTCTTACACTGGGCTGCGGTTCATGGGGCGGCAACTCTGTGTCAGAAAACGTAGGTGTTAAGCATTTGTTAAACATAAAGACTGTAGCAGAGAGGAGAGAGAATATGCTTTGGTTCAGAGCACCGGAAAAGGTTTACTTTAAGAAAGGCTGCTTGCCTGTTGCCCTTGATGAATTGGGAACAATAATGAACAAAAAGAAAGCATTTATAGTTACAGACAGCTTCCTTTATAAAAACGGATACACAAAATCAATTACAGATAAACTTGACGAAATGGGCATTGCCTATACTTGCTTCTATGATGTTGAGCCGGATCCTACTTTATCCTGTGCCAAAGCCGGTGCAGAAGCAATGAGAGCATTTGAACCTGATGTTATCATAGCTTTAGGCGGCGGTTCAGCAATGGATGCCGGTAAGATTATGTGGGTACTTTATGAACATCCTGAAGCAGACTTCCTTGATATGGCAATGAGATTCCAGGACATCAGAAAGAGAATATATACCTTCCCTAAGATGGGTGAGAAAGCATACTTTGTAGCTATACCTACTTCTTCAGGTACAGGTTCAGAAGTTACTCCTTTTGCAGTTATTACTGATGAAACAAGCGGAACAAAATACCCTCTTGCAGATTATGAACTTCTTCCTGATATGGCAATCATAGATACAGACAATATGATGACTCAGCCAAAGGGACTTACAAGTGCCAGCGGTATTGACGCATTAACCCACTCTCTTGAAGCATATGCTTCAATTATGGCTACAGACTATACTGACGGTCTTGCATTAAAAGCAATGAAACTTATATTCAAGTATCTTCCTTCTGCTTACGAAAACGGCAGCACAGATGTAAAGGCAAGAGAAGAAATGGCAAATGCTTCAACACTTGCAGGTATGGCATTTGCAAATGCCTTCTTAGGTGTATGCCACTCAATGGCACATAAACTTGGTGCTTTCCACCACCTGCCTCACGGTGTTGCAAATGCACTTTTAATTACAGAGGTTATGAGATTTAATGCTAATCCTGTACCTCCAAAGATGGGTACATTCTCTCAGTATGAATACCCACACACTCTCGAAAGATACGTTGAGTGTGCTAACTTCTGTGGCATAACAGGAAAAACAGATGAAGAAACCTTTGAGAATTTTATTGCCGCTATTGAAGAATTAAAGGCTAAAGTTGGCATTAAAAAGACAATAAAGGATTACGGCGTTGATGAAAAATACTTCCTCGATAATCTTGATGATATGGTTGAGCAGGCATTTGATGATCAGTGTACAGGTGCAAACCCACGTTATCCTTTAATGAGTGAAATCAAAGAAATGTATTTGAAAGCATATTACGGAAATTAAGTTTTAATAATCTTTAAAAGGAGGCATTTTAATGCAGGTAGATAAGATTTTAGCCGAAAGACCCCATAAAAGAATATATAAATCAGGTAATTTTGTAGTCAAGGAATTTGATTCAGATTTTTCTAAATCCGATATATTAAATGAAGCCCTTAATCAGGCAAGAGTTGAAGAAACAGGCTTAAGAATACCACAGCTTGAAGAAGTTACCAAAATTGACGGCAAATGGGCAATTATAGCAGAATATATTGAAGGCAAAACCCTTGCTGAAATTATGAAAAACGACAGAGAAAATTTGCAGATGTATATGGAAAAGTTTGTAGACATACAGCTTGAAGTACTGTCTAAAAGAGCACCTCTTTTAAATAAGCTCAAAGATAAAATGAACAGAAAAATAAGCGAAACAAATTTAGACGCTACAACAAGATATGAACTCCATACAAGACTTGAAGGTATGCCTACCCACAACAAAGTATGCCATGGTGACTTTAACCCAAGTAATATAATAATAACTCCTGCCGGTGACTATTATGTACTTGACTGGTCCCACGCTACTCAGGGCAACGCCAGTGCCGATGCGGCAAGAACATATCTTCTCTTCTCTCTTGAAGGAGATACTGAAGCCGCAGAAATGTATATGAATATGTTCTGCAAGAAAAGCGATACAGCAAAGCAGTACGTTCAGCAGTGGCTTCCAATTGTTGCAGCTTCTCAGTCAGTAAAGGGCAACGAAAACGAAAGAGAATTTCTCTTAAAGTGGATTGACGTTGTAGATTATGAGTAAAATATCATAAATTAAAACTGATATAATTCCGGGGAATGTAAAAAGACTCACGCCTTTTACATTCTCCCTTTTTGTTTTTAAATTTACCAACACTTTATCACACCATTTCAATCACTTTCCTTTTATTTAGTCACCTCTTCTTAAAACTCATTGCATGTTACAATGCAGTCACCACAAGAATACTAATTTTTTATTTAACCATACATCTGACCAAAGCTATAATAACATCTATAAAAAAAGGATGTCCCTAAGAACATCCTTTTAGTGGTTGTATAATATTTGACATAGTCACAAACTTCATCAAATATTAAAATACCTGATATTTCAGGTTTTAATGCTATTTTAAGACTAAGGAAACAAAGATACATATGTGAACATTGCAATAAAACTTTTGTAGCTAAAACTAGTATTGTTAATAAAAATTGTTTTATTTCTAACAACACATTACATTCTATTGCTAAATACGCAAGCAAAAAATTATCTGAAAAAGATATTGCTGAACTTCATAATGTTAGTCACGCTACTGTTAACAGGGTTATTAATTCCTTTATATTGTCAAATACTTAATATCTTCAAACAAAGAACTTGAGGCTACATATAATCTTTATCAGAATATCCTAAATTGTATGAA
>CAZGIC010000030.1:0-20554 GCA_964526435.1 uncultured Lachnospiraceae bacterium
CCGAAGGAATTTTTTATAAATTATTTGACAGGCAGTCTTGCTGATGCTGTCATATGGTGGATAAGTGAAGATATGAAGTATACTCCCGAGGAAATTACAGAATTTTATATGTCTGTGATAAGGGAAGAGCAGATAATGTGTTAATTTGTTTTATTGTATAAATTAAAAAATTGTCAATAGCTTTTTATGAGGTGTTGAAAATGAGTATCCTGTTTTTTTTAATTGTCAAATATTTTTATAAATAGCTATTGACCTGGAGCTGACTCTAAGTGTTATATTATAATAAAGTATATTTTTAAAGAAACAGGTGAATGATATGACAATTGCAGAAGTTGCCAGGAAATATGATATATCAGCAGACACATTGAGATATTATGAAAGAATAGGTCTGCTGCCCCCTGTAAGAAGAAATAAAAGCGGTATAAGAGATTATTCAGAATATGACTGCAGCTGGGTGGAATTTATTAAGTGTATGAGAGGAGCCGGACTGCCTATAGAAGTTCTTATTGAATATATTTCTCTTTTTCAAATGGGAGACAGTACTATGGAGGCGAGGAAAGCACTTCTGATCGAAGAGAGAAATAATCTTATGGAGCGAATAGAGGAAATGCAGAAAACTCTTGAAAGGCTTAATTATAAAATTGAAAAATATGATGAGCTTATGGTTAATAACTGTGAAAAGAAATTTAAGTAGTTTTTAACTGAATCTGAAGATGGCTGTCCTGCTTTTGAAAGCAGGGCAGTTTTTTTGAAAAATATAAAAGGGGTGAGAACTTTTAAAATATTATCAGGATGAGAATAGTTTTTAAAATGGCCTGAAGATATAAAATAAATTGCAATAAACCTATAATTTTTATAACTAATTTAATATAACTTTATGGGTAAAAATTTAAAGTATGAATTTTTTATTAAAAGATGAAAAAGATTGTTGACATCAGACGTAAATAGTGTTAAATTTTTAAATGGTTAGACTTCTAAGTTTTTTATGGAGGTGAAAATTTTTGAATTCGGGTTATGCAGATTTTGGTATAACACCTCTTCTATACAAAGTTGCTCACAAGTGCAATAAAAAGCAAGATGAATGTCTTAAGAAATTCTCAATTTCAACAAGACAGGCAGCCATACTGGGAATTATAGAATACCTTGGAGATGGCGCTATAAATCAAAAGACCTTAAGCGAAGTTATGGATATTAAAGAATCTTCCGTTTCAAGTATCGTCAAGACAATGATCAAAAATGAAATGATTTCAAAGGAACAGAGTAAAACCGATGCAAGAAATTACATATTAAAAATAACAAAAAAAGGAAGATGGATCTGCAATAAACTTAAATACTCAGCAGAAGAGTTTGAAGGGATGTTTTATAAAAACCTTTCTGATGAGGAAAAGGAAAGTTTTAAAAATATATTAAATAAGCTTGTATAAATAAATTATAAATTTTTAAGAAATTATTAATTAAGCCGGTCTAATCGAATTCTAATTTAATATTCATTGATATTTAACTTATAAAATGTATAATTTGTCTAGTTAATAATTATTTTGGTTCTTTAGCAAATGACGCAGTTTAAAAAAGGTTAAGAAAGCTCCTATGGTTTTTAATGAAATCTGAATATGTTTTTTAACTGAAGTGTAACTGTGCAAAAAAAATGAACCATTATTTTAATTTTAAATTTTTTATATATTATATTTTCAGGAGGATATATTATGAAAAAGTATGTAAGGTTAACTGCAGCTGCTATTTGTATTGCAATGCTTGCAGGCTGTGGCAGCAGCGGCGACAGTGACGCTATGCTTCAAATGACACAAGAAGAGTCAACCACTAATGTTGAAGTGGAAAATCCGACAATTCAGACTATTAGTGATGAGTATATGTACTCAGGTACTATACAGGCAAGTCAGACTGTTGACGTACAGGGAAAAGTTTCAGGTAAGGTTGCTGCTACATATTACGAAGTCGGTGATACTGTAGCTGCCGGTGCTGTATTGTATAAAATAGATGATACAGATTACCAGAATTCATTAAAATCAGCACAGGCATCATTAAATACAGCAAATGCAAGTGTAAGATCTGCTCAGACAGGTGTTGATACTGCTAATGGTGCTTCAATGCAGACACAGATTGAAAGTGCTAAAAACACAATAACAAATGCTGAAACAAGTCTTGAAACTGCAAAGCAGTCTCTCGATTCTGCAAAAATCACACTTGACAAGGCACAGAGTGATTATGATATATATAAGCAGCTTTATGATGTAGGCGGTGTTTCTGAAGATACATTAAATACGTACAAGAATGCTCTTGACAGTGCTCAGAATGCTTACACAATAGCAGAACTCAGTGTTAAGAGTGCAGAAGATGCTCTTGCACAGGCAAATACCACATATAATCTTCTTGTAAATGAAACATCAGAAGAAAACTTGAGAATCGCAAATGACAGCTTGAATTCAGCTATTGCTCAGCAGCAGGCATCTCAGGTTGCCGTTGAAACAGCTCAGCAGAACATATCTGACTGTACAGTAACAAGTCCTATAAGCGGTGTTGTACTTACAAAGTATGCAACTACAGGAACTATGTTAAGCGGTGTAGGATATCAGATAGTTGACCTTAGTTCTGTAAATGTAGAAGTTAATGCTTCAGAACAGATTGCTACAAGTGTTAAGGTTGGAGATTCTGTTACAATTGTTATTCCGTCACTTGACGACAGACAGTTTGTGGGTTCAATAAGCGAGATTCCACCGGGATCTAACAGTGATGGCACATATACTATAAAGATAAATATTCCTAATGAAAGCGGAGACCTTATGGCAGGTATGTTTGCAGAAGTTTACTTTGCTAAATCTACAAGCGAGAATGCTGTAATTATTCCAAGAGATGCAGTACTTGATGACGACGGATCTTACTATGTATATGTAGCTGACGGTGATACTGCAAAGAGGGTAGACGTAACAGTAGGTATTGATACAGGAGAAACAATAGAAATTACATCAGGACTTACAGTAAGTGACAAGGTTATTACAAACGGTCAGACATATCTTGCTGATGGAAGTAAGCTTAATATTGTTTCTGATAACGGTGTTTCAACAGTAACAACTAGTACAGGAACAACAACTGATCTTGCTGAAGGCGAGGAGGATGAACAATGATAAAAGTTTGCATTAAGAGAAGTGTTACAGTTTTAATGATGACATTTCTTGTTCTCTTTGCCGGTACCCTTGCTTATAACAACATGGAGCTGGAAATGACACCAAGTGTTGATATGCCTATTGCTATGGTAAGCTGTTCATACACAGGTGCAGGTCCTGAGGAAATGGAGGATCTTGTAACAAAGCCTATTGAAGAAGCTCTTGCCACAATTACAGGTGTTGATACCATAACATCAAGTACATCAACAGGTTCATCAAGAGTTATGGTTGAGTTTGTAGATGGTACTGATATAGATGTTGCTGTAAATGATATGAGAGAAAAAATTGATCAGGTTTCAGGAAGACTTCCTGACGATGCAGATGAGCCTACCATATCAAAGATGGATATGAATGCCACTACAATTACAGTAGGTATCACAAGTGATACATATGATGTAGATACTCTTTACAATTTACTTGATGCCAACGTAACAGCAGATTTTGAAAAAATCGAAGGTATTTCTTCTGTTTCACTTGCCGGTGGTACTGATACAGAAATAAGAGTAATTGTTGATCAGAATAAGCTTGATAATTACGGTATCACAATGGATACAATAGCTTCTGCTATTTCTGCAGAAAACAACAATGTGCCTTCAGGCGAATTGCTCCAGGGTTCAATAGACATTACACTTAGAACAATAGGTGAATTTGATTCTATTGAAGATATTAAAAATACTTTTGTAACAACAAGCGGCGGTAACTATATCCTTGTTAAGGACGTTGCTGAAGTTGTAGAAACTAAGAAGGACAGAGATTCAAGAGCTCTTATAAACGGAGAAGAAGGATGTAGTTATTCACTTTCAAAGCAGAGTGATGCAAACATAGTTACAGTTACAAACAGTGTTGTGGAAACTATATCACAGCTTGAAGCTGAATATCCTGAAATGGAATTCACTTTGCTTACTGATACTGCTGAATATATTCAGACATCAATTGACAACATGGTTTCAACTGCTTACCAGGCTGCTATAATGGCCGTTGTTATACTTCTCATAATGTTAAGAAGTGTAAAATTAGCTATAGTAATCGGTATTTCAGTTCCTACATCTATATTTGCTACATTTGGTCTTATGTATGTAACAGGTATGACACTTAACATGATGTCACTTGGTGGTGTAGTTATTGCTATAGGTATGTTGGTTGATAACTCAACCGTTGTACTTGAAGATATATATAAGAAGAGAGAGCTTGGTATGAGTCCAAGTCAGGCGGCTTATGAAGGAACCAAAGAAGTTGCACTTGCTATATTTGCTTCAACTCTTACTACAGTAGCCGTTTTCTTACCTCTTACATTTATGTCAGGTACTATGGGAACACTTATGAAAGAAATTTCTTACACTGTAGTTTATGCCCTTGGCGCATCATACGTTGTAGCTGTTACATTTGTTCCTATGGCTGCTGCAGCTTTAATGAGGCGTGAAGACGAAGGCAAGGTAAAGAAGACTACAGGAATTATATATAAGATAACACATTTCTTTGATGTTGTTGTAGGTACAGCACTTGACAAGCTGGATTATGGTTATTCAAGACTTATAGCAATGTGTCTTAACCACAGATTAAGAGTTTGTGTTATAGTAGTTGCTATATTCCTTGCTTCAGTAGTAGGTGCAAGTCAGATTGAGGCTGACCTTATGTCTTCAACTGATGAAGGTAGTATAAGTGTATCAATTTCATTACCAAACGGTACAACATATGATAAGACAAATGAATATATGGAACTTGTCCTTGAGAGTATAGGCGAAATACCTGAAATGGAAAAAATGAATTCCAGAATTATGGACGGCGAAATATCAATAACATATGATGTAGGTGATGTTGAAGACAGAGAAAGAAGTACTGAAGAAATTGCCAATGAAATTGAATCAAAGCTCCAGAACATTGCCGGATGCGAAATTACTGTAGATTCTTCAGGAAGTTCTATGGGTTCTCTTTCAGGCGGCGGATTTGATATAATGATAAAGGGTAACGATAATGATACCCTTAAGGAAGTTGTCAATGAACTTATGGATCTGCTGGAACAGATACCTAATGCAAAAGATATTGAGTCATCTATGGACGATGCAACAATAGAAGCTAATATTGTTATAAACAGAGCAAAGGCATCACAGTACGGACTTACAACAAGCAGTATTGCAAGTGCTGTAAGTGCTGCAAACTCAGGTACTGTTGCTTCTGAGTTCAGACAAGACGGTACTGAAATCGATATAAGAATTATGTATCCTGAAGACGAAATTCAGTATATTAAGGATTTAAATAACCTTACAATTACAAATTCTGCAGGTGTTGTTATTCCTCTTACAGAAGTAGCATCAATCGAAATGGATGAGGCTGCTCAGACAATTACAAGAGAAAATCAGCAGACATATCTTGAAATAACAGGTAGTATAGATGGACTTTCTTCTTCAGCACAGCAGGCTGAGGTACAGGCAGTACTTGACAACTATGTATTCCCTGATGGATGCAGTTACGAGTTCGGCGGTATGATGCAAACAATGAATGATACATTCTCAGAGTTGTTTAATGTACTTATAGTTGCGGTTATACTTGTTTACATAGTTATGGCTTCACAGTTTGAGTCATTTGTATATCCTTTCATACTTATGTTTGAGATGCCTATTGCTGTTACAGGTGGTCTTTTAGGTTTGATTATTACAGGACAGACACTTACATCTACAGGATATATGGGCTTGATAATGCTGGTAGGTACTATAGTTAACAATGGTATCGTGCTTGTTGACTACACTAATCAGTTACTTGAAGCAGATCCTAATCTTCAGGTTGACGATGCCCTTGTTGCTGCAGGACGTTCAAGACTTAGACCTATACTTATGACAACTCTTACTACAGTAATTGGTATGTTGCCTGTTGCATTTGCATGGGGCTCAGGTATGGAAACAAACCAGGCTATGGGTACTGTAATCGTATTCGGTCTTACAGTAGGTACAATAATAACATTGGTATTTATACCTGTACTTTACTCAATTGTAAACTCAATTAAAAACAGAACAAGAAAGAGACATACAAGAGTAGTTTCTTCAAGAGATGAATCCAAGAAGAAGAGAAAGGATTCTAAAAAAGCATTCAAGAAAGGAGTAGTGACTAATGAATAAAAAAAGAGTTATTTGCGGTATTATAGCGGCAACAATGCTCATGCCTTCATATACTGCATTTGCAGCGACTGTTAAAGGTGTTACAGGCGAAACAAGAATCGTCGGAACTACGTCAACAGGCACTTCATATAGTACTCTTTCAGAAAAATATGACCTGACAATTGATCAGGCTGTGACAGATGCAATTGCCTACAGCAGGGACTTAAAGACCCTTGCAGAAGATATGGACCTTACAGAAGATAATGAAAAGGTGGTTCGTAATTCATGGGCAGCACAAAATGATGGCGAAACTGTAAGTGATTATGAAACAACTCATTCATATGCTGTACAGTTAAGACAGTTGGCAAATACACTTAGTAATTACAGTGCAAATGAAGAAATTGCAAAACAGAAAATAGAGTATAATATAAGAAGTCTGTTTTACAGTATTAAAACTGCCGAGGATAGTCTTGATCTTTACGATGCAGAGATAGATATTCAGGCAAGACAGCTTAAAATATATGAAACTATGCTTGAATTAGGTCAGTTGAGCCAGGTTGAATACAATGACTACAAGGAAACATATGATACTCTTGTATCAGACAGAAAGGCTGTTGAATCTCAGATTTCATCAACATACAGAAGTCTTAATCAGATCATGGGAAAGAATATTAATCAGCAGTACAATATCATTTTAGATGATATTACATTTACTGAAATGGGCGATGTATCCCTTGAATATGAGATAAATAAGGCTCTTGCTACTAATCAGAGTGTAAAAGAAGCTCAGCAGACTGTTGACCTTAATAAGTATTCTCTTGATTCATTTATAGATAGTTCAACTGTAAGCAGTGACAGAACTGAAACTGAAAATAGTTATGCACAGTCAACAAGAAATCTTGAGGATACAAAGACCAGCTTAAGAGCATCAATGACAGAGCTTTATGAAAATATAATAGAAGCTGAAAGAACATACAAAGATAATGCAGCTTCACTTGCTAATATGGAAGAACAGCTTAAAGTAAAGGAAACTCAGTATGAGTTAGGTCAGATTACTGAACTCGAACTTGATGCTTATAAACTTTCTATTGAGACACTTAGGTACAATATGGAATCTGCTGTTTATGACCATGATATTATGGTAAGAGAATTCCAGAATTCAAACCTTATTATGTAGTAACTAAAAAGGTATAAGTGTTACCCCCGTTTCACAAAGGTGAAGCGGGGGATTTTATTTATTGTGATAAGGGAAAACCCTCCGTCTTTCAAAAATAAAAATTTTGGTTCTTTGTCAACTAGCGTGGTTTATAAAACCCTCAGTCAGCCTATGGCTGACAGCTCCCTTAAAAGGGAGCCTATAATGTGGATTACAGTATAATGACCACGTCAAATATTGTAGAACCAAAATTTTGAAAGACACCTCCCTTGTAAGGGAGGCAGGGGGCGGCACGCCGCTGTTGGGAGGATTGGGGGACAAGGGGGAATGTGGGAATTGTTTGTGGCAATGATTATACCGGTATTATAGAACTAAACAAAAAATCCCGAACTTTAGAAGTAAGGGATTTTTATTTATGAGCAAATTAATATTAATAAAAATTTAACAGGTTTGCTATATAAAAGTAATTAGCACAAAGGAGTGTTCAGACTCCGTTTCGCTGTGTTGCGGCAGCGGAGAGTAGTTTGAAAAGTTAGTTGGAAAAATTTTTATCTGAAAATAACAATTATTAATTTATCATTGTCAATGGTAAGATTTACAGCTATGTTATCATCATTTATCAATGTGTTATATTTAGTTTCTTTATATCCCTTTTTCCTGAGCCATGTTTTATAGTCTTTAATCTGAAGGGAAGTCATATAATCGATATTGTAAATATATTCTGTTGTAGTGTCATTATGTGAATATTCAACAGGGGTTATATTATAGAGCTTACCAAAATCATATATATCGGAGTTTTTATAATACCTGAATTTATCGCTCATAAAAAGTCCTCCTGATACAATAATGAGAATCATTGCTACTGTAATCAACCCTTTTATCATATCCATCGGTCTGAGTCCCAGACGCTCCATATAAGTTAGTTTTAATTTGAAAAATATATTTCCCAGCATAATGGAGCCATTTTTTGTTTCACGAAGAGTAACCCATTCCCCGAATCCGGGAAGTGTTATAGAAGGTTTTAATCTTTCTGTCTTGTAGTAGTTTATTTCAGGGAGAACGCTTGCCTTGTGTGCCATATTAAGGCGGAAAGCAAGAATATATATATTGCCCATATCTTTTATTGCTTTTTTCTGTGCATCATTTTCTGAAATGCCTTTTTTAATAAGGGCGGATACATATTCAGTCATATGCTCCTTTATTTCTTCAACAATAGTATATTTATCGTCAAAATTCTTAATATGCTTACTTAGCTTATAACAGTAGTTGTTGATTTTATAATACATATATTTCACTCCTTTTTGTGAATGTGAAATTAATTTTGAAGGGCGTTTTTATCTGTTCCAAGTATGCTGTTTACCGTATTATAAAAATCTTCCCATTGTTTTTTACGCTTTTCAAGCTCATCATTGCCTGAGACTGTGATTTTATAATATTTTCGGTTTTTGCCGTTGTATTCTTTGCTGTATGTTTCAATGTGTCCCTCCTTTTCAAGAGTGTGAAGTATGGGATAGAGGGTGCCTGCCTTTAATGTGAATTTTCCTTTTGACCTTGTTTCAAGCTCTTCCATAAGCTCGTAGCCATACATATCCTTTTCTTTAATAAGTTCAAGAATAAGCATTGATGTGTTGCCTGTGATTATATTCCCCATTATGTTCAGCTCCTTTTTATGATATATAGATTATCTATATATATTATATATCGGATATCTATATATGTCAATAGGACTTTTAAATAAAAGAAAAAATCCCAAGCTTTAAAGCAAGGGATTCAGGTAAGCAATGCTTGTCCATACAAATGGTATGGTTGTTTGGCGGGTAAAAAATTGCAAATAAATTTATTATATATCTGTGGACTAAAATTAAACCAGAATTGTCACCGGTTTAGTTTACTCACTCCAGTTATGATATACATTTTTTACGTCATCGTCTTCGTCAAGCATATCAAGGAGTTTATTCATTTTCTTGATGTCGTCAGCATCAGTAAGTTCTGTATATGTCTGAGGGATCATAGAGATTTCTGCTTCAGCCATTTCTATACCGGCGTTTTCAAGAGATTCTCTTACTGCTGAAAAATCTTCAGGAGCAGTAATGATTTCAAAGCTGTCAGTTTCATCTAAAATATCTTCTGCACCTGCTTCAATTGCAAGCATTTCAAGTTCTTCAGGATCAAGGTCGTCACTTTTTTCAATAATAATCTGACCTTTTTCATCAAACATAAAGCTTACACAGCCTGTAGTACCCATATTGCCGCCGCCTTTTGTGAAGGCACTTCTTACATTTGCAGCAGAACGGTTTTTATTATCTGTAAGAACTTCAACTATAACTGCAACACCTTTTGGTCCGTAACCTTCGTATGTAATTGCTTCATAATTTACGGCGTCAAGGTTTCCTGCTGCCTTCTTTATACTTCTTTCAATTGTGTCATTAGGCATATTGTTTGATTTTGCCTTAGCAATGGCATCTCTTAATCTTGAATTGCTGTTTGGATCAGGTCCGCCTGCCTTTACAGCAACTGCAAGCTCTCTACCTATTACAGTAAAGATTTTACCCTTTGCAGCGTCATTCTTTTCCTTCTTGTGCTTAATGTTAGCAAATTTAGAATGTCCACTCATTTTAAAACCTCCGTTTAATTTTTTTCCTTTAACTCACAATGTTATTATTGTATCATTAAAACGTGATTTTTGCAAGTAATTATTTGTGATTGCTGTAATTTAAATAAAGAGAGATTGTATGATGCTTGCATAATGTATATAGCTATGTTATAATTTAAGGAAAAAAGTTTTGTGTAATTTTATATAAAATGACATATTGGGATTTGTTTCTTTATTAAATTTGAATACAGTATAAAAAGAGATTGTGAGGAGTATTTAAATGGCTGATACACTATATGTTGTAATACCATGTTACAAGGAAGAAGAGGTTCTCCCCGAAACATCAAAGAGAATTAAGGAAAAAATGAATACACTTATTTCAAAGGGCAAAATAAGTGAAAAGAGCCGTGTTATGTTTGTAAATGACGGGTCTACTGACAGAACCTGGGAGATAATCAGGGATCTGCACAGTAAAGACAAGCTTTTCTCAGGAGTTAACCTGTCAAGAAACAGAGGACATCAGAATGCTCTTCTGGCAGGACTGATGACGGCTAAAAACTATGCTGATATGGTCATATCAATGGATGCTGATTTGCAGGATGATATTAATGCTATTGATGAAATGGTGGACAAATATTATGATGACTGTGACGTGGTATACGGTGTAAGAAGTTCAAGAGCCAAAGATACCTTTTTTAAAAAAATTACAGCTGAAGGTTTTTACAAGATTATGAAGGCTATGGGTGCGGATATTGTCTTTAACCATGCAGACTACAGACTTATGAGTAAAAGAGCTCTAGAAGGTCTTGCTGAATTTAAGGAGGTAAATCTGTTCCTGAGAGGAATTGTGCCTGAAATAGGTTACAAATCCGGAATAGTTGAATATGAAAGGGCTGAAAGATTTGCCGGTGAGTCAAAGTATCCTTTAAAGAAAATGCTTTCTTTTGCCTTTGACGGAATTACATCTTTTTCAATAAAGCCTATCAGATTTATAATGGATTTGGGATTTTTAATAAGCTTTGTAAGTGTAATTGCCCTTATATGGAGCGTATGTGTTAAAATATGGGGAAATTCAGAAGCAGGCTGGGCTTCAATAATGGCATCTATATGGCTTATAGGCGGTATAGAACTTTTGTCTATAGGTGTAATAGGCGAGTACATAGGTAAAATGTACAAGGAGACAAAGCACAGACCAAGATTTATAATTGAATCTGTTTTAAATAATGAGGAATAGGGGAACAAGATATGGGAAGTAATGGAAATAATAAAAATGATATAAATAATAATTTTGAAAATATACAGACTTTTTTTAAGGGAAATATAAGCAATATACTTGCAGCGGCTCTTGTTTCATATCTGGCAGTAACGATTTTTAACATATTCTGCAGTGATATGACTGTGGATACACTTAATTTTGTTGAAGATGTAAACGGTATACTTACATTTGTTTTATTTGTTATGGTATGGGCATTGTTCGGCGTTGTAAGTTTGATAAAAGGTATAGGCAAAAAACTTTTATACACAATTATGCTGATAGAGATAATGCTTTTTGCCTGTCTTGTCATAATAAACAACGATGAAAGTGTTTATTTGTCGGCGGGAGTATCTGCTGTTGTATGCTTTTTTATATATTATGTGTTTAACAGCGGTAATGTGTTCAGTAACAAGCTTATAAACAGTTATAAATTGTCTTTTATAATTGTTGCTGCGGCATTTGTTTTAATGTCTGTATGGATGAGTGTACATACTATCAACAGATATTTAAGTTTTAGTGCATCTAATTTTGATTTCGGTATATTTGCTCAGCTCTTTGAAAACATGGCAAAACACGGAAGTACAGTCATAAGTGTTGAAAGAAATGAATTAATGAGTCATTTTTATAATCATTTTTCACCTATATATTATGTTATTCTTCCTATATACATGATCTTCAGATGCCCTGAGGCTCTTCTGGGAATACAGGCGGTTTTTGTTCTGGGAAGCTGTTTCCCTGTGTT
Source organism: uncultured Lachnospiraceae bacterium (assembly GCA_964526435.1). Lineage (GTDB taxonomy): Bacteria > Bacillota > Clostridia > Lachnospirales > CAG-274 > Gallispira. Next base: position 12,015 of record CAZGIC010000030.1, read on the forward strand.
TATGATTGGAAAGAAATACGGTTTTTCACCTTTGATTGTTATGCTTTTAGGTTTAACGGTCATATTTTTGCCGGGCTTTGTTGCACCAATGTTCTATGATTTTCATGAGAATAAGTTTTTGCCGTTTTTCATGCTATGGTTTATATATTTCTTTATAGATAAGAAATATATACCTGCTTATGTATTTATGTTTCTTACTCTTATGATAAAAGAGGACGCTGCTATATATGTAATATTTACATTTATATATTTTATGCTCGTAAAGAAAAATATTAAATACAGCCTGATAGGACTTGGAATTACTGTTTTGTATTTTATACCTGTTATGATATTTATAAGAACATACGGGCTTGATTTCGTGGGTTGGAGATACGGGGTGTATTTCCTTGACGGACAGGATAAAATAATTCAAATGCTCCGGAATATTATTTTAAATCCTGGGTTTTTTATAAAAAATGTGTTCAGTGAAGAGTGTGTTATTTTTATTGTTTACATGCTTGGCTCACTTTTGTTTGTTCCTCTTGTGACAAAGGACTTTAAAAAGTTTGTTTTGCTTATCCCTTTTGTGGCGATTAATATAATGACTGACTATAAATATCAGCATGATATAGGATTTCAGTATACATATGGCTCTCTTTCTCTTATGCTGGTGCTTTTTATTGACAATATCAGTGTTATAAAAGATAATTGGAAAACTATTGTATGTCTTTCTGCTTTGTGTGTATCCTTTATAATGATGCTTGGAGTTTGCGGCGGAGATTTTAAAACGTATACTGAGAGTTATGAAAACAATAAAGTCGTTTTTGATGAAACCGAGAAGGAACTTGACAGAATTCCGGAAGGTGTAAGTATAACGGCAGATACATTTATACTTCCTCATCTCTATGACCATGAAGAATTGTATATGAAGGATGATAACTATAGAAGAACCGATTATTATGTTCTGGATTCATGGAATTCAAGTGAAATTAGTGAATTTGAAAATGATGAAAGATATAGTGAATATGTTAAATGCTATGACGGCGAAAAGGTAAAAATATATAAATTGCCTTCTGCACCTGAATTATTATCGGAATAATAATTTATAGAGAGTTAAGAGAAATAATGGTAAAAGTCTTTTTTAGTATTGTTTTTCGTATTTGTGTGTGAAAATCCTATTGACAATTATTTCAAACTATGATATACTGTTTTCATCAATAAGGTAACACTGTGATAAGGAGTAGTAGGTTTATTGTGAATTTTAAGAGAGCTGTCGGGTGGTGTAAGGCAGTAATTCAGATTGACTGAACTCGCCTTTGAGTGGCTGTGCTGAAACTAAAGTAGGTGCAGACGGAGGCTCACCGATAGAGGAGCAGGGTATATCAGTATTTTTACTTGTACCTGATTGAGTGCATTGCTTTTTTTGTAATGAATTAGAGTGGTACCACGGAGTATTTCAGCCTTCGTCTCTTTAGAGATGAAGGCTTTTTTTATGAACAGTAAGAGTAATTCAAGCAGCACAGGAAATGGGGACAATAAATATTTTAAATTTAAGCTTTGCTTAATTTTGAAGTGCCCCTAAAGGCTTGAGCTGACAGCTTGCCTGAACTGCATAAAACCAATTTTATAATACTCTATATTGATATAAAGTACGTTTTTATTATTATTGAGAGGAGAAAAAAATATGAATTTTAATCGTTACAGACAGTTCCCGCCTGTTAATTTACCTGACAGACAGTGGCCTTCAAAGGTAATTGAAAAGGCTCCAATATGGTGCAGTGTTGACCTGAGAGACGGTAACCAGGCACTTGAAAAGCCTATGAATTTAAATCAGAAAATAAATTTCTTTAAATACCTTGTTTCACTGGGGTTTAAGGAAATTGAAGTTGGTTTCCCTGCAGCAAGTGATACTGAATATTTATTCTGCAGAACATTGATTGAGCAGAATTTAATTCCTGAGGACGTAACTATTCAGGTGCTTACTCAGAGCAGAGAACACATCATTAAGAAAACTTTTGAGGCTCTTGAAGGTGTTCATAAGGCTGTTGTTCATCTTTACAATTCTACATCTACATTACAGAGAAATGTGGTATTTAACAAGTCTAAGGATGAAATTAAAGAGCTTGCTGTTTTTGGTGCAAAGCTTGTTGATGAACTGGCAGAAAAATACGGCAGGGACAGATTTATGTTTGAATATTCTCCTGAAAGTTTTTCAGGTACAGAGCTTGACTATGCTGTTGAAATATCCGATGCAGTATTTGATGTGTGGAAGCCGACTCCGGAAAAGAAGGCTATATTAAATCTGCCTAACACTGTTGAAATGTCAACACCTAATGTATATGCCGACCAGGTGGAATATGTATGCAGAAATATTAAGAACAGGGACAGTATTATTATAAGCCTTCATGCACACAATGACAGAGGATGTGCAGTGGCTGCAAGTGAGCTTGGCATTATGGCCGGTGCCGACAGAGTTGAAGGTACTCTTTTCGGAAACGGTGAGAGAACAGGTAATGCTGATATTATGGTTATAGCTCTTAATATGTTTTCACAGGGAATCGATCCAGAACTTGATTTCAGCAATATTAATGAGGCTATTGAAATTTATGAGTCATCTACAGGACTTGATGTTCATCCAAGACATCCTTATGCAGGTGATCTTGTGTATACTGCATTTTCAGGTTCACACCAGGATGCCATTAAGAAGGGTATGGCTAAGATGATTGAACATCCTGACAGATGGGAGGTTCCTTATCTTCCTATAGATCCTCTTGATGTGGGAAGAAATTATGACCCTATTATAAGGATAAATTCTCAGTCCGGCAAGGGCGGTGTTGCCTATGTTCTTGAAACACATTACGGACTTCATATTCCTAAGACTATGCAGCAGGATTTCGGACCTAAGGTTACTCAGGCTTCTGTTGATATGGATAAAGAACTTACACATGAGGAAATATATGATCTGTTTATGGAAAGCTATTATGTTAAAGAGCCTCTTTCAGTAATTTATTATACAGAACAGAGTTCTGCGGATCATGTTGACCTTGAATGCCGTGTAAATTACAGAGGTAATGAAATGACTATAAAAGGCAGCGGCAACGGTATTGTTGATGCTTTCTGCAAGGCAATTATGGATGAATTCCATGTTACATTTGAAATATCAGATTATTCACAGCATGCTCTTTCTTATGGCAATAAGTCAAAGGCTATATCTTATGTTCAGGTTTATGACTGCAACAAGAAGCCTCACTTTGCTGTGGGTATAAGTTCAAACACTGCAAAGAGTTCAATAAGGGCTATTGCAAGTGCTATAAATCAGTTTAAAAAGATTTGATGATAATGGGAACAGTTCATGGGTTTGACCGGGGACTGTTCCTGTTTTTTGATGTGTTAAATGTAAACTTAAATCATAGTATATTCTATAAAGATGATATAAAATTATTAAGTTGTAATAAAAGTGAAAAAATTGGTTGACAATAAGGTAATGCTGTGGTAAAATACTATTGTTATGCCGCACGAAGAGGTTTTTAAGATGAGTTATCACACCATATTCGGCGAGTTTTGTTTAAGGAGGTGTACAAGGGATGTACGCAATTATTGAAACAGGCGGTAAGCAGTACAAGGTAGCTGAAGGTGACATCATTACTGTAGAAAAGTTAGGTGTTGAGGCTGATTCAAAGTATACTTTTGATAAGGTTTTAGCTGTATGTGACGGCGACAGCTTCAAGTTCGGTGCTGATGCTTCTGCTGCAACAGTTGAGGCTACTGTTATGGGTGACGGTAAGGCTAAGAAAGTTATTGTTTACAAGTATAAGCCAAAGAAGGGCTTCCACAAGAAGAACGGACACAGACAGCCTTTTACACAGTTAAAGATTGAAAAAATCAATGGCTGATTGATGAAATGATAAATATTAATGTTATCAGAAATAACGAGAACAAAATATGCGGAGTAAAGGTTGAAAACCATGGAGATCCTATAGTGTGTTCTGCTGTGTCAATCTTGCTTTTGAATACCGTAAACAGTATTGAGATGTTTACATCAGCTCAATTTGAGTTTGAATGTGCTCCGGAAGGGGGAGATGCTGTGCTTACAGTGTCTTGCTTTGACGGAGAAGGTAAGGCGGAACTTTTAATGAAAAGCCTTGTTCTCGGTTATAAATCTATTGAAGAAAGTTATAATGAAGATATAGTCGTATATGATTAGGAGGTGCAAACAATGTTAAGAATTAACCTTCAGTTATTTGCTCATAAGAAGGGTGTTGGTTCTACTAAGAACGGCCGTGACTCTGAATCAAAGAGATTAGGCGCTAAGAGAGCTGACGGTCAGATTGTTAAGGCTGGTAACATTCTCTATACTCAGAGAGGTACTAAAATTCATCCCGGTATCAACGTAGGTAAGGGCGGCAATGATACATTATTCGCTCTTGTTGATGGCAGAGTTAAGTACGAAAGAAAGGGCAGAGATAAAAAGCAGGTTTCTGTTTATCCTGTAGCTGAGTAATTAATAATTAACAAAAGTAGACTGATCCTGTAACCTGGGTCAGTCTTTTTTAAAATTTTGCACCTGATTGAATTGGGGTTACGGAAATTTGTATTTTGCACTTTTTGGTATTGGAAAATATAAATCTGCATAACCTATGGAAACAAGAGTTTTGGGGAGAGGAAGTGGAATAATGTTTGTAGACAGAGCTAAAATCCATATAAAAGGCGGAAACGGCGGAAATGGTGCCGTAAGTTTTTACAGAGCAAAATATATTACAAACGGAGGTCCTGACGGCGGTGACGGCGGAAAGGGCGGTGATGTTATATTTGTGGCTGATGAAAGCATGAATACACTTTTGGATTTCAGATATAAGAGAATGTTTAAGGCTGCTCCCGGAGCTGACGGCGGAAAGAGAAACTGTACCGGAGCAGACGGTGCAGATGTTATAATAAAGGTCCCTGTAGGTACTGTGATAAGAGAGGCAACAACAAATAAAATAATGGCTGATATGAGTCACAGAGGAGATAAGAAAGTACTTATAAAAGGCGGAAAGGGCGGAAAGGGCAATCAGCACTTTGCCACACCTACAAGACAGGCCCCAAGATATGCTGAGAGGGGAAGAACGTCAAAAGAGTATGATGTTATACTTGAACTTAAGCTTATTGCAGATGTGGGACTTATAGGATTCCCTAATGTAGGTAAATCAACTCTTCTCTCAATGGTAACAAACGCTAATCCTAAAATTGCAAATTATCACTTTACAACTCTTACTCCTAATCTTGGCGTTGTAAGAAGCAAGTGGGGAGAAGACTTTGTTATGGCGGATATACCGGGACTTATAGAAGGAGCAAGCGAGGGAATAGGACTGGGTCACGAGTTTTTAAGACATGTTGAAAGAACTAAAGTGTTTATACATGTTGTTGACGGTGCCGCTCTTGAAGGTACTGACCCTATTGAAAATATAGAAAAAATAAAAGATGAACTTGAAAAGTATAAGGAAGGACTTTCTGAAAGACCTACTGTTATTGCTGTAAATAAAATGGATATTCCCGAAGCAGAGGAAAACTATGAAAAAATTAAGGAACGTTATGAATCAGATAATGTAAAGGTGTTCCCTATATCTGCGGCAACAAACACAGGACTTGATGAATTGCTTGAAGCGGTTGCAAATATTCTTAAAGATTATCCTGAGGATATTGTATTTGAAGAAGATTATGATGAATTTGCAGAGCTTGAAGCAAAAACAAAAGAAAGTGAACCATTTACAATTGAACAGTATGGGGATCATTACTTTGTTGTTGAAGGTGTTGGTGTTGAAAAGATGATGGGATATACCAATATTGAAACAGAAAAGGGATTTGCATTCTTCCAGAGATATTTGAGAGAAAAGGGCATTATTGCGGCTCTTGAGGAAAAGGGTATCGAAGAAGGAGATACTGTTAAGATATATGATTTGGAATTTGAATTTTATCATTAATGAAAGGAAAACTTATGACAAGTAAACAGAGAGCTTTTTTAAGAAAAATGGCTACTAAAATTGAACCTGTTGTATCTATAGGCAAAAACGGTGCCACACCTGAGGTTGTGGAAAGCTGTAACGAAGCCCTTGAGGCAAGAGAGCTTATAAAGTGTACAGTTCTTGACAATTGTCTTGAAGATGTGAAATATGTTGCACATATATGCGGAGAAAGAGCAAGAGCTGAGGTTATACAGGTAATAGGCAGAAAGTTTGTTCTTTACAGACCTAAAAAGGATAAACCTGTAATTGAGCTGCCAAAGAAATAATTTAATCAGTGGTTAAAGAAAATTTGAAAAGGTGCTGTATTAGCAGTACCTTTTTTATATGTAAGAGAAATAAAGGCGGGTGATTTTAATTGAAAAATACAGTGTTATTTGATCTTGACGGAACTCTTGTAAATTCATTAGATGATCTTTGTGATGCAGCTAATTATATGCTTAATAAACTTAATCTGCCTGAAAGAAGCCTTGAAGAAGTAAGAAATTTTGTGGGCAATGGAATTGATATGCTTGTAAAAAGAGCCGTGGGAAATGTTAATATTGATGTTAATATTGATTTTAATAAAGCAATGGCATATTTCAGAGAATATTATAATTGTAATATGTGTAACAAAACAGTACATTATCCCGGTATACCAAATGTTATAAGGACATTAAAAGAAAAAGGTTTTATAATAGGAGTGGTTACAAATAAAGCACAGGATGCCGCAGAAAATATTGTGCATCACTATTTTAAAAATGATTTTGATGTTATTGTGGGAGCTGATTTGACAAAAAGAAATAAAAAGCCTGATCCTCAGCCTGTAAACTTTGCACTCAACATTATAGGTGCAGATAAGAAAAATGCAATATATATCGGGGATTCGGAGGTAGATATTGAAACAGCCAAAAATGCATATGTTGATTTTATAGGAGTTACATGGGGGTTCAGAAATGGAGAAATATTTAAAAATGAAAAATATGTTGTGAACACTTCTGAGGAACTTATAACTTTGTGTTGCAATTTTCTGTAAATTTGATATAATTAAGTATATAATATAGTACCAGGGGTTAAATTTGAGCTGTATGAAACATAAGAAGGCAGATGCCTTTGTGAAAATGAACGGATATGTATGTTTTGGCGGCTTGGTAAAATTAAAATGTGATTGGTAAGGGATCAATGATTTTGAACCAGGTATCAAATATTTAGAACAGAGGTGCGGAAAATGGATAATTTAAAAGTTGTAATACTTGCAGCAGGTCAGGGCACAAGAATGAAATCTGAAGTGCCAAAGGTTCTGCATAGAGTTTTAGATAAAACTATGGCAGGCTATGTTATAGAAGCTTCAGCAGAGGCAGGAGCTGATGATATATGTGTTATTGTAGGGCATCAGTCAGCTATGGTGAAAAACACCCTTAAGGATATGTATGACAATGTTAAATTTGCTTTGCAGAAAGAACAGCTTGGTACAGGTCATGCGGTTATGCAGGCAGGAGATTTTATAAAAGATGGAAATATTCTTGTTCTTTGCGGTGATACTCCCCTGATAACTGCAGAAACAATAAAAAAACTTTGCGGAATTCATGAAGACAGTGATAACTGTGTTACAGTTGCGTCAATGATTGTAGATGATCCGACAGGATATGGCAGAATTGTAAGGGAAAATGATAATTTTGTAAAAATAGTTGAGCAGAAAGACGCAAATGAAAATGAAATTAATATAAACGAAGTAAATACAGGTGTTTATATATTTAAAGCTGAATGTTTAAACAAAGCATTTGAAAAACTTGGAAATAATAATTCACAGGGAGAATACTATCTTACGGATACTCTTGAAATTATTAAAAATGACGGCGGTAAGGTAGGCATAATGGTTGCTGATGATGCTGATGAATTTATGGGTGTAAATTCAAAACTTCAGCTCTCACAGGCAATGGCAGTAATGAAAGAGAGAATAAACACAAAGCTTATGATTGAAGGGGTTACAATTACAGATCCTGCCAATACATATATAGGCAAAGATGTTAAAATAGCTCCTGATACAATTATTTATCCCGGCTGTATGATTGAGGGAAAGACTGTTATAGGCAAAAGCTGTATAATAGGACCAAATACAAGAATTAGTTCATCTAAGATTGATGACTGTGTTACAATTCAGATGAGTGTTCTTAATGATGCAAAAATTAAAAGCTTTACAACAGTGGGACCTTTTGCATATTTAAGACCAAACAGCTGTATAGGTGAACACTGTAGAATAGGTGACTTTGTCGAAATCAAGAATTCAAATATTGACGATGGTACTAAAGTAAGTCATCTTACTTATGTGGGAGATTCAGATGTAGGCAAGTGCGTAAACTTTGGCTGCGGTACTGTTACAGTTAATTATGACGGTAAAAATAAATACAGATGCAAAATAGGCAATGAAGCATTTATAGGCTGTAATACAAATCTTGTTGCACCTGTTGAAATAGCGGACAGAGCTTATACTGCAGCAGGCTCAACAATAACTTATGATGTGCCTGAGGACAGCCTTGCTATTGCAAGAAACAGACAGGAAAATAAAGAAGGCTGGAGAAAAAA
>CAZGIC010000031.1:0-20496 GCA_964526435.1 uncultured Lachnospiraceae bacterium
GAAAGCAAGCTTTCATTTTCTTCAGATAAGTTATATTATTAACAGGAGGAAGTGGAGAAAGGATTTAATAGGCTGTAAGAATTGAAAATTATCTTGCAAATTTTCATATTATTATGGTAAAATAAGTTAAACGTGTAGCAATTTCTGCGTAAATCCAGTTAATTGCTACACGTTTTTTATTTTGTTCTTTGTCATTTTATGTGTTTTGGGTAAAAGTTGTAAATTATACTGACAGACTTTAAAGAGAACGCTTTCAAAGTCTGTTAAATAAACATAAAAAAATGTATTGAACAAGTCGTCGGCATATTGAAAATGCCTGATAAAAAATAATGAAAGGAAGTAATGCTATGCCAAAAAATAAATTTCAGGGGTTTATTTTTGGAGTAATTATGTCATATGCTATGGCATATGGAATGGAAGTTTACAACATTGCAATTAAAGAAGGAATCAATTTAATTGCCGGAGGATTAAGTAACATGCCGAATTCGATTTTTTGGGAGGCACTTAAGGAAGCTTCTTATATGGGCTTGTTTGTTATTCTGATTTCTAATCTTTGGGGAAATCGTATTGGAGCTGCAATAGGAGCGAAACACTGTGATCCGGAGAAAGACAATCCTTATATTTGCCGGCTTTTACGCCAGGCAGGGACGGTTGCTATAATGTGCCCGTCTATGAGCCTTTTTGCATCAGTTTTGTATAGTATTATATTGGGAGGGGATTCTATTATACATCTGCCTGCAATATGGGTTGGAACAATAATAAAGAATTTTCCTATGGCTTTTTTCTGGAATATGTTTGCTGCTGCACCTTTTACTCACTGGCTTTTTGGAAAGATATTTAGGAACAAAGAAGAATGATATTCACCTTGGCAAATTTTCTTTATTGCTGTTTTGTTAATATGATAATGGGGTATATACCGTTACAGACGGCTTTGTTATATAAATATGAATTCTTCCGGCAATGTCAGGTAAGGCAACGGGTAAAAATTGAGGCTATATTCTTAAAAGAATAATACAAAGGCTTTATAAAATTGTTGACAACTTCCTTTAATAGGGGTAAAATAATGGTAATTATAATAAGACTTGACAGGAGGAATTATTGTGAAAAGCGATATACAAATTGCTCAGGAATGTGTAATGGAGCCTATTACAAAGGTTGCCGAAAATTTTGGAATTAATCCTGATGATCTTGAACTTTACGGTAAATACAAGGCTAAATTGTCAGATGATGTTTTAAAGAAAAATTCAGGTAACAAGAAGGGAAAACTTGTTCTTGTTACTGCTATTAACCCAACTCCGGCAGGTGAGGGAAAGACTACTGTGACTATAGGTTTGTCACAGGCTTTAAATAAATTAGGAAAGAAATCCCTTGTTGCTTTGAGAGAACCTTCTCTGGGACCTTGTATGGGTATAAAGGGCGGTGCTGCAGGAGGCGGATATTCTCAGGTTGTGCCTATGGAAGATATAAATCTTCACTTTACAGGTGATATTCATGCAATGACTACTGCAAACAATCTTTTGTCATCTATAATAGACAATCATATTCATCAGGGAAATGCTCTTGGTATTGATACTAACAATATTACATGGAAGAGAGTTCTTGACCTTAACGACAGAGTTTTAAGACAGGTTGTTGTAGGAGTTGGAGGAAAGTTAAACGGTGTGACAAGAGAAGACGGATTTACTATTACTGTAGCTTCTGAAATAATGGCTATTGTCTGTCTTGCTGAGGACATTGATGACTTAAAGGATAAGCTTTCAAAAATTGTGGTTGCCTATACTTACGATGGTAAACCTGTAACTCCAAAGGATTTAAATGCTGTAGGTGCTATGGCAGCTCTTTTAAAGGATGCAATAAAGCCGAACCTTGTGCAGACTCTTGAGCATACACCGGCAATTATACATGGCGGTCCTTTTGCAAACATAGCTCACGGCTGTAATTCTGTAAAGGCTACAAAGATGGCAATGGAATTGTGTGATGTTACAGTTACAGAAGCAGGTTTTGGTTCAGATCTGGGTGCTGAAAAGTTTTTTGATATTAAGTGCAGAAAGGCAGGACTTAAGCCGGACTGCGTTGTGCTTGTTTCAACAGTAAGAGCATTGAAATATAACGGAGGCGTTCCTAAGACTGAACTTACACAACCAAATTGTGAGGCTGTAAAGAAAGGTTTCTGCAATCTTGAAAAGCATATTGAAAATTTACATAAATTCGGTGTGCCGGTTGTGGTTACTTTAAATAATTTTGTATCAGATACGGAAGAAGAGGTAAACTATATTAAGGAACAGTGTGAGGCTATGGGTGCGGACTTTGCTGTTGCCAAGGTATGGGAGAAAGGCGGAGAAGGCGGTATTGAACTTGCTGAAAAGGTTGTAAGTGTACTTGAAACAAAGGAAAGCAATTTCCACGTTCTCTATGACGAAAATGATACAATTGAAAATAAAATAAATACTATTGCAAGAGAAATCTATGGAGCTGATGGAGTTGTTATTGATCCTAAGGCTAAGAAGGAAATAGCAAGACTTGAAAGCTTAGGTTATGACAAACTTCCTGTATGTATTGCAAAGACTCAGTATTCATTAAGTGATAATGCTGCTCTTCTTGGCAGACCGGAAGGCTTTAAAATCAATGTCAGGGAAGTAAGAGTAAGTGCCGGTGCAGGTTTCATAGTTGTGCTCACAGGAAATGTAATGGTTATGCCTGGACTTCCTAAGGTTCCTGCTGCAGAAAATATTGATGTTGACAGCGAAGGAAATATTACAGGATTGTTCTGATAAATTTATGAAGGAGTCTGAATAAATGAAGTTAAGAAAAATACTTGCTATAGCTTTGGCAGGCTGTATGATGCTTACAGGATGTGGAAGCAGTGGCGAAAATCTGCTCGAGAATATTGGAAATACTAGTGGAAATATTTCAAACTTAGGCAGTGTGTGCCAAAGAGATGATACGGTTTATTATCAGAATTATGAGGACAATTTCTCTATTTACAAATCTGTTAATGGCGGAGAAGGCGAAAAACTTAATGATGGTACCAGCTATTTTATAAATGTAGTAGATGACTATGTTTACTATGTACACGAAGATGATGATTTCCATGTGTTCAGAATGAAAACAGATGGAAGCGAAAATACTGAAATTATAGATCAGGCTGCTTATTATATGACTGTCTTCGATGATAAAGTATACTTTGTAAACTATGATGATGATCAAGCTATTTACAGTGCAAATACTGACGGAAGCGAATTAACAAAGATTATTGATTCAATTTGCTATTATGCTATAATAGGTAATGATGGACTTCTGTACTATGTTGATTACAGCAACGGAGGTAAAGTGACAAGGGCAAATGTTGATGGAAGCAATCAGAAGGTTCTTGATGAAGTAAATGACATTACTGCTGCATATTTGAATTACTATAATGGAAAATTATATTATACGAATGCTACAAATGCAACAAGTGGTGCAACTGCTGAATATGTCAACTTTATTTTCAGCTATAATATTGAAACAGGTGGAGTAAGTACTGTTGTTGAAGCACCTTGTGCCGATGTTAATGTATATAATGAAAGGATTTATTATTCAAGCCTTGAGGATAATATGGTTTACAGCTGTGATCTTGATGGAAATGATATTCAGCTTGTTTATGACAATAACGGTATTTTCCTGAATGCAGCAGGGGATTATTTATACTGTTATGTTAAACTTCAGGATGAGGATCCTTTTATTGAAAAGGTTTCAATAAAGAAAAGTTTTTGGGAACAAATGAAGGAACTTTATGGTAAAGAGTAAATGTAAGCTTAAGGACGGGCGGATTGTATCCGTCCGTTTGCTTTACAATAAATTTTAAATAAGTAATAAAGAAAGGAAGATTTTAAAATGGCAAATATTATTGACGGAAAAGTTATATCAATGGATATAAAAAATGAGGTTAAAGCTAAGGCGGAAGATTTGAAGAAAAATGGAGTTGAGCCTTGCCTTGCGGTAATTCTTGTAGGTGAAGATCCTGCAAGCCAGGTATATGTAAGAAATAAGAAAAAAGCATGTGAATACTGTGGTATAAAATCATTGAATTATGAATTAAGTGCAGATACTACTGAGGAGGAATTGCTTGCTCTCATTGATGAGTTAAATGCAAACAAGGAGTGTAACGGAATTTTAGTACAGCTCCCACTTCCGAAACATATAGATGAAAATAAGGTTTTATTAAGAATACTTCCTGAAAAGGATGTAGATGGGTTCCACCCTTATAATGTTGGACTTTTGAGCATAGGAAAGGCAGATTTAAAGGCATGTACACCGGCAGGCTGTATTGAACTTATTAAAAGAAGCGGTGTAGACATTACTGGAAAGCATTGTGTTGTTGTGGGCAGAAGCAATATTGTAGGCAAGCCTGTAGGTATGCTTTTGTTAAGTGAAAACGGTACAGTAACAACTTGTCATTCAAGGACTAAGGATATTGGTGCTGTTTGCAGAGAAGCAGATATACTTGTGGCTGCTGTAGGTATCCCGAATTTTATAAAGGGTGACATGGTAAAAGAGGGTGTTGTTGTTATTGATGTTGGTATTAATAGAATGGATAACGGCAAGCTTTGCGGTGATGTGGACTTTGATGAGGTGGAAAAGAAGGCTTCATACATAACTCCCGTGCCGGGCGGTGTAGGTCCTATGACTATTGCCATGCTTATGAATAACTGCATTGTGGCTTGTAAGAAGCAAAATAATTTATGATTTGACAAATTATAGCAGATAATATGTAACAGGGTTGTTATAGGAACAGTATATGGTAATTTAAGCGTTGAATTTGTATCATCAGGTCTTTGAAGTTACAAATTTGACGCTTTTTTGTTTGGGGAGTAAAAGCAGGAAAACGTTAAAATAGGTATATGGATGCTCTGAATTTATCGGAGGCTGCTGCAAAAATAGTTTTCTGTTTTGCAACAGGTGTGTTTAAATTTACATATAATCTTATAGTGGTGTGAGATTTACATGGCTGTTCTCTTTTGTATAATCATAATATTAGCAATATAGACAATGTAAATTGATGTATGCTATAGTTCTTCGCCTGTATCATTAAATATAATTGTAGTTTTATATGTACAGTTTAATACTTCAAGTATTTCGATTATCTCTTGTTCACGAAAATTATCTCTGCTTAATTTATTAGATAAATTTTGTCTGGATGTACCAATTGCATCAGCTAAGTCATTAACAGACATATTTCTGCGTCTTAATATAATTCTAAGTTTTTCACTGAAAGATAACTGCATTTAATCAACCTCTAAAAATAAAAAAATATATATTGACAAACGACACTTTATAGTGTACAATGTAATTATTAAAAGTTTTGTTTAATACATTACTTTGTTTTAATAGTATATACTATGATTTTATCTGTTGTCAAGTTATGAAATAAAAAATGGAGGCAATCATATGAAATTTATAAAGGATTTATATTATGGAAATATTTCACCATGGGAAATGATATTTGAAAGAGATTCTGAATACGGAAGAGCGGGAACTGTTTTAATGGAAAGTGAGGATAAGCTTCGTAAAAATCTTAAGGATGAGGACTTGAAAATTTTTGAAAAATTTTCAGATTCAACAAATAAAATACTTGATATAAGCTGTCAGGAATGTTTCGGGACGGGTTTCAGGCTGGGAGTTCAGCTTATGTCGGATGTTGTGTGGGGAGATGAGAAAAGGACGCTGAGGGATTAAATAACAGAGGGTTTTCTAATGGGAAAGATAGTCATATCTGTTTAAAAGGAGATATGAAATACAGGAATAAAAAATGAGAAATTCTGTGAGCACAGCCCCCAGAATTTCTCTGATATTTTATTTAGTTTTTAGTAATGTAAATTTCAGTGGGAGCATCGTTTCCACTTATTATACCTATACTGACATGCTTACATACAAATATTATAAAAAGAAAAATAATGATTATAATAAGCAGTATTGTAAATGCAATCTTTTTTATTGTATCTTCTTAATTATTTTCTGCAAAGTCGGCAAATTCCTTAAGTTTAACAGCAAGGCTTGTATATCTGCTGACTTCTCTGTTATTGTCAACCATTTTGTAAACGGTGTTTTCAGCTCCCGTTATAACTGCAAGCTCTTTGGCTCTTGTAAGACCTGTGTAAAGAAGATTTCTTGACATAAGCATTTCTGGTCCGTTTAAAAGAGGCATAATTACTGCCTTATATTCGCTTCCCTGACTTTTGTGTATAGTTACTGCATAGCTTAAGTCAATTTCATCCATTTGTGTAAAGTCATAGTGGACAATTTTGTTGTCGTCAAATAAGATTTCTACATATTCGTTGTCAATGTCCATATATGTTATTATACCTTCATCACCGTTAAATACGCCGACACCATCTTCAACTACACGTCCTTTTTCGACGATTTTCCATTCAACATTGTAGTTGTTTTTTATCTGCATTACCTTGTCCCCTTCACGGAATTTAATTCCCCTGAACTCCCGTTCACGCTTGTTGTGAGAGGGAGGATTTAAGGCGTCTTGTAAAAGTGCATTTAAAGCTGTTACACCTAAAGGGGATTTTCTCATGGGTGTAAGTATCTGTATATCTCTTATAGGGTCACAGTTAAGGTATTTAGGCAGTCTTGCTGATACCAGACTTACAAGAAGGGAACTTATGTCCTGTGCACTGTTTCTTCTCATAAAGAAAAAGTCTTTATCCTTTTGTTTAAGATCCGGATATTCTCCGTTGTTTATTTTGTGGGCATTGGTAATAATGGCACTTTCCTGTGCCTGTCTGAATATTTCAGTGAGCCTGCATACTTTTATTACTCCGGAATTTATAATGTCACGGAGGACATTCCCGGGACCGACAGAGGGGAGCTGATTGCTGTCGCCTACTATAATCAGCCTTGTACCCTGAGGGATTGCCTTTAAAAGTGAGTGCATAAGGAGAATGTCTATCATTGAGCTTTCATCTATTATTATAACTTCTGCCTCAAGAGGGTTATCCTCGTCCTTTTCAAATGTTTGATTTCTTGAAGTTTCATTTACAAAATTTATGCCCAGAAGTCTGTGAATTGTCTGTGCTTTATGACCTGTTGCCTCTTCCATTCTTTTAGCTGCTCTGCCTGTGGGAGCAGCCAGCTCTATTTCATAACCCTCGGCTTCGCAAAGCTTTATAATGGCGTTTATAATTGTGGTTTTGCCTGTACCGGGACCGCCTGTTATAACAAGCACACCGTTTTCCATTGCGGATTGTATTGCTTCTCTCTGCTGAGGGGCAAAGTGTATTTTTTCGGCGTGTTCAAGGGCATCTATTTCGTTTTCGTAGTTATATTTTTTGTCTGTAACTGATGTGCTTAATTCATAAAGCTTTCTTGCAGTGTACCCTTCTGCATAGTAGAAGAAATTAAGATAGACTTTTGTTATATCAGCCGTACGTTCTATCCATATCTGGTTTTCTATGTGCATACTTGTAAGTTCTGTTGATATTATTTCGTCATGTATTTGAAGAAGATCTGCTGTTTGTGAAATGACTTCTTCAATTGGAAGATACACATTTCCATTATTGGCACCGTGGTTTAATATATATTTAACTCCTGCCCTTATTCTGAAGGGAGAGTCTTTAGCTATGCCTACGTTTTCTGCAATTTTATCAGCAGTTTTAAAGCCTATGCCAAAAATATCTTCTGCGAGAGAGTATGGATTTTTTGTAACTATATCCACTGTTTTATCTTTGTATCTCTTGTATATTCTTATGGCATAGGAAGGCGTAATACCGTATTCTCCAAGAAAAAGAAGGGCATGTCTTTCTTCTGTTTTTTCTCTGTAAACTTCACCTATTGACATTGCTTTTTCACGGCTTATGCCTCTTATTTCAGCAAGGCGTTCGGGTTCCGTATCCATAACGAAGAGTGTGTTTTTGCCGAATTTGTCAACTATTTTTTTTGCTATTTTTGGACCTATGCCCTTTATTACGCCGCTGGCAAGGTAAAGCTCAATTGCACGTTCGGACTTTGGCTCTGTCTTTTCACACATTTCAATATTTATCTGTTCGCCGTAAAAGTGGTGGGTGACTATATTTCCTGTTACCTTGACACTCTCTCCCTGGCTTATTGAAGGAGCATAGCCTACACAGGTGATTTCCTCGTCCTCTCTGTCCTTTATTTCTGTTACGGTAAAAACAGAATAGCCGTTTTCGCTGTTGTAAAATGTGACCTTTTCCACAATGCCTTCAATTGTAAGTGTATTTGTGTTATTCATAATATCGTTCCTTTGTTCTAATACCTATATTACTATTTTATACTTTATTTATTCATATTGCAAGAGAAAATAAAAAAGTGATATGTGTTAAAATAAATGTAAAATTCGATTGATTATTGTATGAAAATCTGTTATAGTATAAATATACTGGGTTTTGTAATGCTTATTTTTAGGGTTACACAGCTATGAGGGTGAATTTTTTTCCCCGGCAGCATAATAATTTTTTTAATTTAACTTTTAAGTGAGGTAATTGTAATGGAAAAGCTTGATTTACTTTATGAAGGCAAGGCAAAAAAGGTATATGCTACAGATGATCCTTCTCTCTGTATATTTGAGTATAAGGATGACGCAACTGCTTTTAATGGACTTAAGAAAGGTTCTTTTGAGGGCAAGGGTGTTATAAATAATCAAATGGCGAACTTTATATTCAGACTTCTTGAAAAGGATGGAGTAAAGACTCATCTTGTTGAAGAAGTTTCTCCGAGAGAAACTCTCGTTAAAAAGGTTGAAATTATTCCTCTTGAAGTTATTGTGAGAAATATTGCCGCAGGTTCTTTTTCAAAGAGATATGGTGTTGAGGAGGGTACTCCGTTTAATGCTCCTACTCTTGAATTCAGTTATAAAAATGATGAGCTTGGCGATCCTCTTATCAATGACTATCAGGCTATTGCTATGGGTATTGTGACAAGAGAGGAAATTGAAACTATTTCTGAAATGGCATTTAATGTAAATGAATGTCTTAAAAAGATTTTCCTTAATATAGGTATCAAGCTTGTAGATTTTAAAATAGAACTTGGCAAGACTGCTGATGGTGAAATTGTTCTTGCTGATGAAATAAGCCCGGATACATGCAGACTTTGGGATGCTGAAACAAACAAGAAACTTGACAAGGACAGATTCAGACTTGACCTTGGGGAATTTGGGGATGTTTACAGAGAAGTCTGGGGCAGACTTACTGAATTTTATAAATAATCATTTGAGAGAAATGTTTGTGTTTCTTCAAGTTATTTAAGGAAAGAAATGTCAGAAATTTTCTTTCTAAATAATTGACTGAAAAATAAGGATAATAAGTTGTATATAGAAACTTAAAAGTGTTTTTTGGAGGTAAGAAAATGGCTAAACTTCATGAAGAGTGCGGTGTCTTTGGCATATATGATCCTGAGGGCAATCCCGCTGCCACTACCTACTATGGTCTTGTTGCTTTACAGCACAGAGGTCAGGAGGGCTGTGGCATAGCTGTGAACAGAGAAAGAGATATTTATCATTACAAGGACGTGGGACTTGTAAATGAAGTATTTAATGAGGAAATTTTAGGAAAGCTTAAGGGAAGAATGGCTATAGGTCATGTAAGATATTCAACGGCAGGAGGCTCTGCAAGAGAAAATGTTCAGCCCCTTGTTTTGAGATATATCAAGGGACAGCTTGCAATAAGCCATAATGGTAATGTTACAAATACTGCTGAAATCCGTAAGGAACTTGAACATAACGGAGCTATTTTTCAGACTACAGCTGATACGGAAATTATTGCATATTTAATTGCAAGAGAGAGAATTACCAGCGGTTCAATTGAAAGTGCTGTAAAAAATGCAATGAAGAGATTAAAAGGTGCTTTTTCTCTTATTGTAATGAGCCCTAATAAAATGATTGCAGCAAGAGATCCGTGGGGTTTCAGACCTATGTCAATAGGAAAAAGAGACAACGCTATAATATTTTCAAGTGAAACCTGTGCCTTTGATGCTATTGATGCGGAATTTGTAAGAGATGTTAAACCTGGAGAAATCATTACCATTGAAGATGGTGAAATGAGATGCGATACTGAACTTTGCGATACAAAGGAATCAAATCTCTGTATATTTGAACACATATATTTTGCAAGACCTGACAGTACTATTGCAAATGAAGTAGTCCATGAATGCAGAAAGAGAGCAGGTGCTTTCCTTGCTATGCAGTCACCTGTTGAGGCGGATATTGTTATAGGTGTTCCTGATTCCGGACTTTCTGCAGCACAGGGATATTCTGAATACAGCGGTATCCCTATTGATACAGGATTTATTAAAAATAAGTATATTGCCAGAACATTTATAAAACCTACTCAGGAAGACAGAGAGATTTCTGTTAAGCTTAAGCTTAATGTGCTTAAGAGTGCTGTAAAGGGTAAAAGGGTTATCATGGTTGATGACAGTATTGTAAGAGGTACTACAAGCGGAAGAATTGTTAAACTTTTGAGAGATGCAGGAGCTAAGGAAGTTCATGTGAGAATTTCTGCTCCGCCGTTTACATGGCCATGTTTCTTTGGAACTGATATACCTGACAGGGATCAGCTTATTGCAAATAAATATACTGTAGAAGAAACAGCTAAAATAATAGATGCAGACAGCCTTGATTATCTGAGTATTGAAAATCTTCATAAAATTGCACCAAACAGCAGCTGCAGTTTTTGTGATGCCTGTTTTACAGGAAACTATGCTGTTGATGTAGACCATTTACTTTAAGATTAATTATATTTGTCGGAGGATAGGATATGAAAAACGAATACGAAAGCCCTCTTAATTCCAGATATGCAAGCGAGGAAATGAAAGAAATATTTTCTCCTGATAAAAAGTTCAGAACATGGAGAAAGCTCTGGATAGCTCTTGCTGAAAGTGAAAAGGAACTTGGACTTGACATTACACAGGAACAAATTGATGAGCTTAAGGCTCACAAAGATGATATAAATTATGATGTTGCAAGAGAGAGAGAGAAACTTGTGCGTCATGATGTAATGTCCCATGTTTATGCTTATGGTGTACAGTGTCCCAAGGCTAAGGGCATAATACACTTGGGAGCAACAAGCTGTTTTGTGGGAGATAATACAGATGTTATACTTATGGTTGAGGCAATGAAGCTAATAAGAACAAAGGTTCTTTCTGTAATAAACAAGCTTTCAAAGTTTGCTATGGAGTATAAGGATATGCCTACTCTTGGATTTACACATTTTCAGGCAGCACAGACTACTACTGTTGGCAAAAGAGCTACACTTTGGATTCAGGATCTTATGATGGATCTTGAACAGATAGACTTTGTGCTTTCAAATACAAAGCTTTTAGGTTCAAAGGGTACTACAGGTACTCAGGCGTCATTTATGGAGCTTTTTGAAGGAGATACTGAAAAGGTTAAAAAGCTTGACAACATGATTGCAGAAAAGCTTGGATACAGCGGAGTTTTTGCAGTAAGCGGACAGACTTATACAAGAAAGCTTGATTCTATATTTGTAAATGTTTTAAGCGGTATTGCTCAGAGTTGTACAAAGTTTTCAAATGATATGAGATTGTTACAGCATTTGAAGGAAATGGAAGAACCTTTTGAAAAAAATCAGATAGGTTCATCTGCTATGGCTTACAAAAGAAATCCTATGAGAAGCGAAAGAATAGCTTCTCTTGCAAGATATATTATGGTGGACGCCTTAAATCCTGCAATTACTGCGGCAACTCAGTGGTTTGAAAGAACTCTTGATGACAGTGCAAACAAGAGAATTGCAATTCCTGAAGCATTTCTTGCCTGCGATGCTATACTTAATATTTATATAAATGTTTCCGGAGGACTTGTTGTGTATCCTAAGGTTATTGAAAGACATCTTATGGAAGAACTTCCTTTTATGGCTACAGAAAATATTATGATGGATGCAGTTAAAAACGGAGGAGACAGACAGGAACTTCATGAAAGAATAAGAGAACTTTCAATGGAGGCTGCTGCTGTTGTAAAACAGGAAGGCGGTAAAAATGACCTTATTGAAAGAATTGCAAAGGAGCCTATGTTTGGTATGAGTCTTGAGGATTTATACAAAATTCTTGAGCCTAAGAATTTTGTGGGACGTGCTCCTCAGCAGGTTGAAGAATATATTACAGAACAGGTTATGCCTGTATTAGATGAAAATAAAGACAGTCTTATTGACGATGCCGAATTGACTGTCTAAGGAGGATTTTGTAATGATTAGAGCTATTGTAGGTGCTAACTGGGGCGATGAAGGTAAAGGGAAAATTACCGATATGTGTGCAGATCAGTCTGACATTGTTGTAAGATACCAGGGCGGAGCAAATGCAGGACATACAATTATAAATGAATATGGACGTTTTGCTCTTCATCAGCTGCCAAGCGGTGTCTTTCATGAGCATATAATAAATGTTCTTGCTAACGGTGTTGCTCTTAATGTGGCATCACTTAAGGAAGAAATGCAGACAATTATTGATGCCGGCATTAAGTTTAATCTTCTTATAAGCGATAAGGCACAAGTGCTTATGCCTCATCACGTGCTTATGGATACCTATGAAGAGGAGAGACTTGGAGATAAGAAATTCGGTTCAACAAAAAGCGGTATTGCACCTTTCTTTGCTGATAAGTTTTCAAAGGTCGGTATTCAGGTATGGGAACTTTATGACAAGGATTTTCTTATGGATAAGCTTGAAACTATGTATGACAAGGTTAATGTTCAGTTTAAGTATCTTTACAATAAGGAACCTATTGATTATAAGGAAGTATATAAAACCCTTTGTGAATATGCTGATTTTATAAAGCCTTATGTTGCTGATACATCAAAGTTTTTGAGAAATGCAATCAAGGAAGGCAAGAACATACTTTTTGAAGGTCAGCTTGGTTCATTAAAGGATACTGATCATGGAATTTATCCTTATGTTACAAGCTCTTCAACTCTTGCAGGATATGCTGCTGTCGGTGCAGGTATACCGCCGTATGCTATTGATAATATAACAGTAATTACAAAGGCTTACTCATCAGCAGTAGGTGCCGGTCCTTTTGTAACAGAGCTTTTTGGTGAAGAGGCTGACGAACTGAGAATAAAGGGCGGCGACAAGGGTGAGTTTGGTGCAACTACAGGACGCCCCAGAAGAGTTGGATATTTTGATGCTGTTGCTACAAGATATGGCTGCGAAATTCAGGGGGCAACAGAGGTTTGCATGACCTGCCTTGACGTTTTAAGTTATATGGATACTCTTTATATTTGTACCGGTTATGAGTATGAGGGAAAGGTGTATAAGGACTTTTTGACTACAGATAAGCTTTATAAGGCTAAACCTGTTTATGAAACTCTTCCTGGCTGGAAAAAGGATATAAGAGGCATAACAAGCTATGAGGAGCTTCCTGAAGAGGCAAAGGATTATGTGGAATTTATAGAAAAAGAACTGGGAGTAAGGATTTCAATGGTAAGTAACGGACCAAAAAGACACGAAATTCTTTACAGATGATGCAAAGCTGTTAAAAGGCTGTGGGTCTGTGCAGTTTATGATGATTCCCGGCGAGTTTACGCTTTGTTTATTATAAGTTATATATTGTTAAAAGCACTCTTTTATTTGCACAAATTATATTAAAAATAAATCTAAATATAAAAAAAATTAGACATTTTATATAAAAAGCTTAAAATTCGAATTTTCAGGTTGACATTTTGAGTTTATGTGCGTATAATAAGTAACAGAACAAGGGTGTTTGAATATGAGGTATTCTGGCACTCTTTTTTGTTTTTTCAGGAAACAGCAATGCTGTTTTTTGAACTTTAAATCAGCATAGCTGAATTTATGTATGACAGAATATCGGTGAATGAACATATAAAATACATAAGGGGTAGTTACCGAAAATTATATTTTCTGCCTGGGATTTGTAAGTTATTCCGGGCACACCGAAAAAAATTTTAATTTAAAAATTTGGAAGGAGATTTTGAAATGGCAAAGTACACTAAGGAGCAAATTATTCAGATTTGTGATGAACAGGATGTTGAATTTATAAGACTTCAGTTTATTGATGTTTTAGGTATTCCTAAGAATGTAGCTGTAACACGTTCACAGCTTGAAAAGGTTCTTGAAGATGGAATGATGTTTGACGGTTCTTCTATCGAAGGATTTGCAAGAATTGAAGAGTCTGATATGTATTTAAGACCAGATCTTGATACATTTACTATTTACCCATGGAGACCACAGAAGGGCAAGGTTGCAAGATTTATATGTGATGTATATGACAGCAAGAACGAAAAGCCTTTTGATGGTGATCCAAGAGCTATATTAAAGAGACAGATGGCAGAAGCTGAAAAGCTTGGATTTACATTTAATGTTGGTAATGAGTGTGAATTCTTCTTATTTAAGACTGATGAAGACGGCAGACCTACTACAGATACTAATGATGAAGCAGGCTATTTCGATCTTAATCCAATGGATTTAGGTTCTAATGTAAGAAGAGAAATTTGCTTAAATCTTGAACAGATGGGCTTTGAAATTGAAGCTTCTCATCATGAAGTTGCAGAAGGTCAGCACGAAATCGACTTTAAGTATGCTGATGCATTAACTACTGCTGATAATGTTGTTACATTTAAGCTTGCTGTTAAGACTTTAGCAAAGAACTTTGGTCTTCATGCTACATTTATGCCAAAGCCTATATTTGGTATTAATGGTTCAGGTATGCATACTAATATGTCTTTATTTAAGGATGGTAAGAATGCATTCTTTGATCCTTCAGATGATTTACAGTTATCATCAACTGCTTACAGCTTCATTGCTGGTGTATTAAAGCATGTAGCCGGTATTACTGCAGTTACAAATCCTCTTGTAAACTCTTATAAGAGACTTGTTCCGGGATATGAAGCTCCTTGTTACATAGCATGGTCAGCATCTAACAGAACTGATATTATAAGAATCCCTGCTTCAAGAGGTGCAGGTACAAGAGTTGAGCTTAGAAGTCCTGATCCTGCAACTAATCCTTACCTTTGTCTTGCATGCTGTTTAGCAGCAGGTCTTGACGGTATTAAGAATAATTTACCAGCTCCAGCTAGTGTTGATGTAAACTTATTCAAGTCTACTCAGGAGGAAAGAGATGCTCTTGGTGTTAAGAGTCTTCCAGGTGATTTAAATCAGGCTCTTATTGCTATGGAAGAAGATGGACTTGTAAAAGAAGTTTTAGGTGAACATGCTTACTACGCTTTCCTTAATTCTAAGAAAGCTGAATGGGATTCATTCAGAATGTTTGTAAGTAAGTGGGAACTTGACAACTATCTTGTAATGTACTAATAAAAATAGATTGAAACTATCAGGGGGCTTTTGCATAACAGCTTAAGCCCCCTGAAATTTATGTAAAAGGTAATAAAGAGAGGTATACCCGAATATATTTTTTGTTGAAGACAAACTATCGTTTATTATAAAGTAAAATATAGATAAAGGGGTAAATTGTTATGAACGAAAATATTTTTATTGCCTTTGACAGCCGTAAGATTGCTGTCAGTGTAGCTAAAATCCTTATAGAAAACGGAAATAATGTAGTTGCTATTTCTAAATCATTTGCAGAGCTTATGCAGTCATTAAATTATTATCGCGGAGGAATTGTAATCACCAGTTGTATATTTGACAAAAGAAGGACAGACAAGATTGCTGAAAATGTTTCCGATGATTTTAATTTCATAATCCTTGGAAATAAGATGCAGCTTGATTATATCTCAGGTGACAGATTATTTAAGCTTTGTTACCCTCTTCAGAAAAATGATCTTATTTGTTCTGTTGACATGTTTTTGTCTATGGATAATCACTACAAACCAACGGTTCGCAAAGATGAAAGTGATGAAAAAATAATATTAAAGGCAAAATGTCTGCTTATAGATATGTACTCTATGACTGAAGAACAGGCACACAGATATATGCAGAAAAAAAGCATGGACACAGGAAGAAAAATGGTTGATATAGCAAGAATAATTTTGGATATGTAGTTTTATTAAAGGAACTGTTTAAGTGATATGGACAGTTCCTTTTTTGATTGCAGATAAATTTAAGCGAGACTGTTTAAGAAGTTGTTCATTTCATGGATTTCTTCTTCCTGAGTACTTATGATATTTTCTGCCAAAGCTTTAACTTCTTCATTGTCGCTGTATCTTAGTATTATATTTGACATATCTACAGCCATTTGATGATGTTCGATCATACCATCAGCAAAGGCATGGTCTACTGAATTGTATTCATTTGTATTGTGGCTGTGACTTGTGTGCATAAGTTTTGTGTATTCGTACTGATAGTAGTCTGCTTTTTCAGGGTCGGCAGTACCTGTTTCTGTTATGGAGCTTATGAGGCTGTTCATTGTATTTATTTCTTCCTGCTGAAGAGAGATAATATTTTGGGCAAGAGCTTTCATATTGGCATTTTCGGGATTATGGCTGAGATAACTTTCAGATATTTCAATTGCACAACGATGGTGAGGTATCATTCCCTGAAGAAAGTCTATATCAGCACTTCCGCTTTGTTCAATATTCATCATTTCTTCCATCATTTGATGCATAAGAATATCTTCTTCAGCAGTAAAATCCGATATATCTGATGAATTTGATACAGAAGATGAGGCTTCTTCAATTGTTTCAGTTTCAGTTGATATTTTAATATTGTCTGTGTTATCCATTATTTTTACAGCTATAAGCCATACTATAATTAAAAGAACTATTATTGCACATATTATCAAAAGTAAATTTTTCTTATTCATAGTTTCCTCCCGTATATGTGTTTATGGTAGTATTTCTGATAATAAGAAAAAATATACATTTGAAAAGCAGCCTGTGAATTTCACAAGCTGCTGTCTGTGTTTTAGTCATTAATTATGTAATGGGCTCCTATGCTGTCTTTTCGGTTTTCTGACGCCTTTGCTACAAGCCAGCCTGTTGTGAGCATATTATATATTTCAAACTGTTCATTTGTATTTTGTTTTGTGCTGATTTTACCGAAATTTTTGTCAGGTGAGTATTGTTCAAACCAGTCGATTATGTTGTGTATAAGACCGGAATGACGAATTATGCCTACAAAATTCATCATTTGTGATTGTATTTCGGATTTTGAAGGAAGTGAAGAAATAACAAGAGAAGAATCTTCTTCTGCAATTTCTTCTGCCTTTCGGGGAGTGTTCTCAATATGGCTGGCAAGAAGTTTTCCGAAAACAAGACCTTCAAGAAGAGAGTTGCTTGCAAGTCTGTTGGCTCCGTGTACTCCTGTACAGGCAACTTCGCCTACAGCATAAAGTCCTTCTATATTAGTAATTCCTTCAGGGGTTGCCTCTATACCGCCCATATGAAAATGTGCTCCGGGAGCTACGGGGATAAGCTTGTCATCAACGTTTACTCCGTGTTCTTCACATATTTCAGTAACGGTCGGGAATTTTTTCCTGAAATCTTTTACTGCAGAAATGTCAAGGAAAATTTTTTCACCTTTAAGGTAATGGGCGTAAACTTCTCTTGAAACCACATCTCTTGGTGCCAGATCCTTTTGAGGATGAATACCTTCCATAATTTTTTCACCTTTCTCATTTATAAGTACTCCGCCGGCACCTCTTACAGCTTCAGATACAAGGCCGTATGCTTTACCGTCGATTGTGAGCATTGTGGGGTGAAACTGTACAAATTCAAGGTTTTTTAATTTACAGCCTGCTCTGTAAGCCATTGCTATTCCATCGCCTGTAATTGTAGTATCGTTTGATGTTGACGGGTATAGCTGACCTATTCCGCCCGTTGCAAGAATCGTATAGTCAGCAGTGTAATAATTAATTTCATTTGTTTTATTATTGCGTGTGATCATACCGCTGCACTTTCCGTCTTTGACCCTTAAATCGAGAACCATTTCATTCTGAATAATTGTTACATCAGGAGTTATAGTTCTTAAAAGCTGTTCAACAACTCTCAAACCTGTTCTGTCACCACCGGCATGTATTATTCTGTTAAGTCTGTGGGCACCTTCTCTTCCGAAAGCCAGATTACCGTCTTTGTCTTTGTCAAATACCATACCTGTTTCTATAAAATCAAGTATGACTTGAGGAGCAGTGGAAACAAGCTTCATAACGGCCTCTGCATTGTTAATGTTACAGCCTGCCTCCATTGTATCCTCGTAATGACAGTGATAGTCGTCCTTATCTGAGAGAGCGACGGAAATTCCGCCTTGTGCCAGAGACGAATTACAATCCTTTATAGAACCCTTTGTTATTATTGTAATTTTTTTGTTTTTATATTTGCAAAGTTCTGAAGCAACGCTTAAGGCAGCTATACCTGAACCTGCAATTAGTACATCTGTTTTTATCATATGAATATCCTCTTAAAATGGCTTTTATTTATATTTTACACTAAAATGAAAATATTTCAAGGTTTATATTCATATGATAGTATAAAAATTTAAAATTTGTGTAAACTTAAAGAACTGATGAATATTTTAGAGGTGGTTTTTTGAAAAAGGGAGTTATATTGCTGGGATTTGGTTTTATTATGGTGTTATCGGGGTTGTTTGTTATAAGAAACGAAATTGCCGGTGCAAACACAATTCCTTCTGTTATAAAATCTTCTGAAGTTATTGCAGATGTACCTAAAGGTGCGGTTTTGTATGACAATATTGACGGTAAAGCTGTAAATCTTATTTTATCGGGTCAAAAAGTAGAAATATTAAAAGACAGAAGTGAAGAATGGTATTATGTAAAGTACAAGGATAAAGAAGGCTGGGTAAAGGGTGTAACTCTTAATATACCAAGGGACAGGAGTACAAATACATCTGTTCTGTATGACAATGTTATACTGGATTATGCAAATGGAGAACTTAAAAGTAAAACAGGGCATTTTATATGGGTTGATATAGACAGGCAGAGGATATATGTGCTTAAAGGTGAAAATGGAAACTGGGAAATTGAAAAGAGAATTGTATGTGCAACAGGGAAAAACAAAACGCCTACAGTGAGAGGGTCCTTTGAAATAGGTGACAGAGGAGAATGGTTTTATTCGGAAAGACTTAATAGCGGTGCAAAGTATTGGGTCAGATTTGACGGAAGCTATTTATTTCATTCTGTAGCTATGGATAAGGACAAGAATATTACTGATAATGTGTTGGGTAAAAGAAGGTCAAGCGGTTGCGTAAGAATGAGTGTTGAAGATGCAAAATGGTTTTTTGAAAATATAGAAACAGGTACAGGAGTATGGATATATTGAAAATGGAATGAAATTTACCTGAAAAAGGGATTATACCTTGAATGAGAAAAAGAGTTATTATATAATAATTATTGACGGATAAAGACGAAATTTGAAGAACAGGAGATAAGATATGGCTAATGTAATTATTATAGGAGGAGGACCTGCGGGAGTATCAGCAGGACTTTATACCTTAAGAGGTAATATAGATACAACAATTTTTACCCAGGGAGGAAGTGCTCTTGTTAAAGCTGAAAAAATTGAGAATTATTATGGCTTTCCTGAAGGCATAGGGGGTAAAGAACTTTATGAAAAGGGACTGGAGTCTGTTAAAAGACTTGGTGCAAATGTAATTGAAGAAGAAGTTACAAATGTGGACTATGACGGCAAATTTATTGTGAATACAGATAAAAATGAGTACAGAGCAGATGCTCTGGTTATAGCAAACGGAGCAAACAGAAATGTACCAAGAATAAAAAACATAAAGGAATTTGAGGGCAGGGGTGTAAGTTATTGTGCTGTTTGCGACGCTTTTTTCTACAGAGGAAAGAAAACTGTTGTTATAGGCAATGGAGAATATGCTGTGCATGAGGCAAATACACTTGAAAAAGTTGCTGAAAGTGTAACAATACTTACAGACGGTAAAGATGCACCTGAATATGACAAATGTGATACAAGAAAAATAAAATCAATTGAGGGCAGAGACACAGTTGAAAAAATCGTTTTTGAAGACGGTTCGGAAATGGCTGTTGATGGTATATTTGTTGCTCTTGGTGTTGCAGGAGGAGTTGACCTTGCAAGAAAACTGGGGGCTGTTGTAAATGGCAGTTATGTTGTTGTTGATGAAAATATGCTTACAAATATTCCTAATCTTTATGCCGCAGGAGATTGTACAGGGGGGCTTTTGCAAGTGGCAAAGGCTGTTTGTGACGGTGCAAAGGCAGGTATAGATATTAATAAAAAGCTTAAATAATTAAAAATAATAATATTACAGTGTAAGAGAATTTTACTAAGAATGAAAGTTGATGGCTTTGATAAGAGATTATAAAAGCACTTGACAAAAAAATAAACAAAAATGTAAATGTTAAATTGTAAAAAACGACGGAATTTAAAATATTTATAAAAAATTTTTTAAAATAGCTTGTAATTGAGTTGTTTTAGTTTTATCATTAGGGTATAAAAAGTAATTTGCAGCTATTTTACACAAATATAAAATATTGGTGTTTAAAAGCTGACAAAAAAATTTAAAAGGAGGAAATATTATGGAAAAAAGCTTAAAAAGAATTTTAAGCACTGTACTTAGTACAGTAATGGT
>CAZGIC010000032.1:0-20368 GCA_964526435.1 uncultured Lachnospiraceae bacterium
ACTATTATATAGCATTTTCTATATAATTTCCAGTGTAAGTTTATTTACATTATTTACCCTTTGTTAAAATGTCAATGATTGGTTACAATTTAACATTGTTATCAGTGCACAAAAAACAATGTCTTTGAATTACATTTACAAAAGCCAAAAATTGTTTTATTATAGAATTGCAATAAACAAAGGCGTTTAAATGAATTTTTATTTAAACGCCTTTTTATTATGTAAGGAGGAAAGCAATTTATGGAATATGAAGTACAGAAACATTTGCACTATGCCGGAATACCAAGTTTCAATTTATACCCTGTAACAAGGGAATTGGAAAATGTAGATATAGCTATTATGGGAGTTCCATTTGACAGCGGTGTAACAAACAGACCGGGAGCACGTTCAGGTCCCAGAGCAATTCGTAACTGCAGCCAGCTTACAAACTGTTTCAGTTATCCATGGGATTACAAGCTGAGTAAAAAAGCAAAAATCATTGACTATGGAGATGTAGGTTATTATGTTGGCGAAAACACAACTAAGTTTATGCTTGAAGAAACATATACTCATGCTAAAAAAATTCTGAATTCAGGAGCAAAACTTCTTACACTTGGCGGTGATCACACAATTCCCTATGGTATGGTAAGAGCTGCAAGCGAAAAATTCGGTAAACTTGCACTGCTGCACTTTGACTCACACCAGGATAGTACACCAAGTGAAAATGGTAATGTGTCTCATGCAAATTTTGCCTATGATTTACAGGCAGAAGGCTGTATTGATCCGGAACATTCAGCACAAGTATTCATTCGTACTGAAATGACCCAGTGTGGTTATAATATTATTTATGCGCAGGACGCTGTTTTTATGAATATGGAGGACTTGGCTTCACAGCTTAAAACTATCGTTGGTGATATGCCTGTTTATATTACCTTTGATATAGATGCTCTTGATCCTTCCGCTGCCCCGGGTACAGGTACACCTGTTGTCGGCGGTCCGTCAACAGCACAGATTAGAAAACTGTTGTATAATCTTAAAGGCATTAATGTAATTGCTGCAGATTTAGTTGAAGTTTTACCTGCATATGATCACGGTGAAATCACAGCAATTGCAGCAGCTACAATTGCACAGGATTTAATGTATTTAATGTATGACAAGGAGGAAAAATCATTATGAAGAAAAAATTATTAAGCCTGATTCTGACATTTACAATGGCAGTTTCATTCACTGCATGTGGGAATAACTCTGCCGGCAGCGAAAGTTCTGAAACTATGCCTGAGGTAACTCTCGGTACAACCTCTTGGCCTACCAATATGTTTTTTTATCTTGCTGAAGAAAAAGGCTTTTTTGAGGAAAACGGTGTTAATGTAACTATTCGTGATTTTACATCTACAACTGAAAGCACTAATGCTTTTGCAGGAGGACAGCTTGATTTCTGTACATTTGCATCATCTGAAACAATATCACCATTCTATCAGGGTGTTGATATGTCTGTTATTCTTCTTACAGATAAATCAAATGGCTGTGAAGGACTTGTAACCACATCTGATATTAAAACTGTTGAAGATTTAAAAGGTAAAACAATTGCAACTCAGCTTTACAGCGTGGACCATATGCTTTTACTTACATTACTTGACGAAAACGGCATGAGCGAAGATGATATTAACATAGTTGATATGTCTATACAAGAATCAGGTAATGCCTTTGTTGCCGGACAATGTGATGCAGCTTGTATATGGGATCCTTATTTCTCACAGGCAGTAAATTCCGGAGGAAATGTTTTGTTTTCATCTGCTGACAACCCTGATCTTATAACAGATGTACTTTGTGCATCAAAAACACTATGCAGTGAAAATCCGGAAGCTGTAAAGGCTGTAATAAAAAGTTTCTTTGATGCAGTAGACTACTGGAAGGAAAACCCTGATGAAGCAAATGAATTTATGGGAGAAAAACTTGGCGTAGATGCAGAAGAGTTTGCAAATGAAATGAACGGACTTATTATTTCAGACATTGATGCTGTCAAAACAGCATTCACTCAAGCTGATGATTTTAGTTACTGGGGTTATACTCAAAACACAATAAGAGACTTTATGTATGAACTTGGTGTTCTTGACAGTAATGACAAAGATTGCGGCGATATGATCGACTCATCATTTATCGATGAGCTTATACAAGAATAAATGTAAAAAGCATTTCCATTTAATATTTTAACATTTAAATGGAAATGTTTTTTATTTGAAAATAATTTATTTGTTATTGACCTCTCTTAAATAATCAAGTTATAATAAAAAACACGGAAGGAGGAAGTTTATGAATTGTGAGGATTTATTAAACATAAGATCAATTCGCAACGGATTAAAACTAATGGCAGGGGAAGCCGGAACAAACAGAAATATAAGATGGATATATTTTGCTGACTGTATGCAGTGCCTTGATGACAATGTTGATCCTGCTGAACTTATACATGGCGAAGAACTTGTCATTATTACAAACAAGAGTCTTACTGATTACGATGATAAAATTATTGATATGGTTAAGGCTATGGTTCCAAAAAATATAGCAGCATTGGTTATAAACGAAGGACAGATATCAAAAAACATAATTAACTACTGTAACGAAATTGATCTGCCCCTCTATGAATTGTCATTAAACCTTCACTTAATAGATTTTTCACAAATAATATGCAAGGTTTTGGTAGAAGAAGAAAGTCAGATTTTTTCAAGAGAGAGAATACTTACGTCTATACTCTATTCAGATCAGCTCAATATTGATGATATAATTAAGCAGGCAAATTACCTTGGAGTCAATTTGTCCGGAAAGTACAGAATTGCTGTTTTGAAAATTTTTGAAGCCGATCAGGTTACCGGTACTGATGAAGGCTATTTAATTGAAATGCGCAGAAATATAAAAATACAAGTCGAAAATGAATTCAGACTTCATGGACTTAACCGAATGATGATTCACTCCCAAATGGATAGCACAGTTATAATGTTCCCGTCAGATTTATTTAGTAAAGAACTTATCTTATCATTATTCAAAAACATAATTAAAATAATAAAATCAAGCTATAAAATAAATATTGCTGTAGGTATAGGCTCAGCATATGAATACATAACAGACCTTAAAAACAGTTATGAAGAAGCAAAAAATACACTTAATATAATTAAGATTATCAACAGCACAGATAATGTATATTTTTATGAAGATGTAGGTATCTATTCCCTTATTTCACAAATAAAAAATGGTAAATTTCTTGACAGTTATATATCTGAAAAAATCGGAAAACTTATAGAAGCAGACACTATACAAGACGGAGAACTTTGTAAAACTCTTGAAACATATTTAGATTATAACTGTAACGCAAATGCCACTGCAGAAGTTTTGTTTGTACACCGCAACACAATGAGATACCGTCTTGACAAAATAAAGAAAATTCTTGGATATGACCTTAATGACCTTTCTGTCTGCCTGGAACTTAAACTAGCTTTTATAATACAGAAATTTCGGGAATGCAGAACAGATTAATATATCTGTGCTTTGTGCACAATATTTATTATGAGTAAGTCCTATTGATTATTTTTTTGAAAAATATATAATTTATCTAAAGAGAAATTTATTTTACTCTTATTATGACAAAGACGCCATTGAAAAATTGGCGTCTTTTCTGTTATTCAGGAAAAAATATTTTAAAGGAAACTGAAAGGAGAAATTTATTATGAAAATGATCAAAGCTATTGTAAGACCGGAAAAATGTGACACAGTTTTAAATGAATTATGTGAGGCAGGTTTTCGTGCCGTTACAAGATTCGGTATTTTAGGCAGAGGTAAACAGAGAGGCTTAAAAGTTGAAGACGTCTACTATGATGAAATTCCAAAAGAACTGCTTATGCTTGTTGTTGAAGATAAAGATGTAAATACTGTAACAGATATAATCGTAAAAAATTCAAAGTCAAGCAGTCAGGGCTCATTCGGCGATGGCAAAATATTTATTCTTCCTGTTGAAAGAGCAATTACTGTAAGTTCAGGTAAAGATGAATTATAAGGAGGGTTTTATATGAAATTAATAATGATTTTTTTAAGACCTAACTGTTATTTCAAAACAAAGGAAGCTTTAAATGCAAAAAGATATTTTGCCATGAATACAAAGGAAGTTCTCGGAAGAGGAAAAGCACATGTAAGCTTTATAGCTGGTGAAGGCTCACCAACATCTGAAAGAATATATGAAAATGCTTTAATCGCCAAGAAGATGATACAAATCGTTGTTCCTGATTCACTTGTAGATGATGTTATTGATACAGTATTATCAGTAAACAGTCACAATAATGAAGGAGATGGTAAAATTTTCGTGCTTCCTGTTGACGAAAGTATACGTATACACACAGGTGAAACAGGTGAGGATTCGTTAATTTAGTCACAGAAAAGAGGTAAATATATGCGTAAAGACAAAGGTGATTTTCGTTTAAGAAAAGATATATCACGTAAATGCTATATAATATCTGCAATAGTTACATTTGCAGTAATACTTGCATTGTGGACTCTGCTTTGTATAAGCGGAAGTGTAAAGGAATTATTCCTGCCATCACCACTGAAGGTATTAAATGATGTTATAGACACTGCCCGTGACGGTTCATTATGGGTTAATATGGGATATAGTATTTTTCGTATAACAATGGGATTTATAATAGCGGTTATCATAGGAGTACCTCTTGGTATACTTGCAGGAAGCTTTAAAAGACTTGATGCAATTATTGCTCCCGTATGTGAATTTATACGTTATATGCCTGTTCCTGCATTTGTTCCCCTTGTAATGGTTTGGTGCGGTATTGGTGAGTTAGCTAAAATAAGTATTGTCTTTTTAGGATGTTTTTTTCAGATGGTACTTATGATAGCAGATGATGCAAGAAGTGTGTCTGACGACCTTTTATCTTCAAGCTATACTTTGGGCACAACAAGACTCACAACAATTACAAAAGTACTTATACCTGCAATGTCCCCAAGAATGATGCTGACATTAAGAATGATGATTGGCTGGGGCTGGACATATCTTACTGTTGCTGAGCTTGTTGCATCAAATTCAGGTCTTGGATATTCAATCTTAAAGGCACAGAGATTTTTGCATACAGAAAGCATATTTTCAGGTATTCTTGTAATCGGTATTTTAGGACTTATAACAGACAGATTGTTTGCTTTTGCAATTAAGAAACTGTTCCCATGGGCAGAGTAAAGGAGTTGTTACTATGTTTAATAAAAAAGAAAAAATTATAAATAATGCAGGCTCTCCTCTGGAAGCTCATGTTGCCAGCAGTAAAATTATTGTGCAGCATATTGATAAAGTATATACTTCCGGTAAAAAAAGCACAAAAGCAATAGAAGACGTATCAATAGATATACAGGATAATGATTTTGTGTGTGTAGTAGGACCTTCAGGCTGCGGTAAATCCACATTATTAAGAATGCTTGCAGGACTTGATTTCCCTACTTCCGGAAACATTATCGTAAACGACAGAAAAGTAACGGGACCGGGACCAGACCGAGGTATGGTTTTCCAAACATATACACTGTTCCCATGGATGACAGTAGAAGATAACATTAAATTTGGACTTAAAATCAAAAAAATGCCTAAAGCAGAACAGCAGGAAATTACTAATAGGTATCTTGATATAATAGGTCTTAAAAAATTTGCACAAGCATATCCTAAAGAACTTTCAGGTGGTATGAAACAGAGAGTTGCAATTGCCCGTGCTCTTGCAAATCAGCCCGAAGTACTTCTTATGGATGAGCCTTTTGGTGCTCTTGATCCCCATACAAAGTCAATGATGCAGCTTTTAATGAGAGAAATATGGGAAAATGACCACCCTACTGCAGTTTTTATTACACATGATATTGACGAAGCAGTATTTCTTGCGAATAAAATATATGTTATGTCTGCAAGACCCGGTAAAGTAATTAAGGAAGTAAATGTTTATCTTCCACACAAAAGAAATCTTGAATTAAAAGATACTCCAGAATTTATAAAAATAAGAAAAGAAATTAATGATCTTCTCTATTCAGCAGACAGCCGTGAGGATTAAAAATGAAAACATCAGATTATATTGCTGCTGTGCAGTTAAACGTATATGAAGGTGACATCCTCGTTAACGCAGAAAATATAAAAGATATTATTCTCAAAATGAAAAGAGATAAGGATAATATTATTATTGCCGTATTTCCTGAAATGTGCCTTTATGGATATGAGAATTTTGAAAACATATCTAAAAAGTATACTCAATCTGATATATACAATTGCCTTGAAAATATTAAAAAAAACTGTATGTCAACAGGAATTGATTCAGTAATAGGTGCTCCATTTATTACTTCTGATGGTATTGAAAATGCACAGTATTATATTTCACACAAGGGAACTGTAACCCATGTATATTCAAAAACTCATTTAATTCCCTGTGAAAAAGGCAAACTAAAGGCTGGAAGTAAATTCAGTATATATCCTACTCCTTTCGGAAAAGCTGCTTTTCTTATATGCTGGGACCTTGCATTTCCCGAAGCGGCAAGAATATGCAGGAAATCCGAAGCAGATTTTATAATTGCAAGTGCTGCGTGGGAAAGTCCTTATGTAAATCAATGGTATATTTCTGTATGTGGCAGAAGTCTTGATAATTCCATACCTGTAATAGGTGCCAACAGAGTCGGAAGTAACTCTTCATTCCTGTTTATCGGTAATTCTGTTATTACCGATAAATCAGGAAATATTATTGTCCATGGAGATAATAAAAATGAATGTTATATAAAAGCTTCTTTATCTGATATTTTAAAAATTGATAATGACTTTGGACAGCCATTTTTGGAAATGAGAGAAGATATTTATAATATCTATAATATAACTGAAAGGAATGATCAGATATGAGTGTAAAAAGAATGGTATATACAGCCACATCATACTTTGGCGAATTTGCACGTGAAGAAATTGCAACGGAAATTTCAAAGAGACATTTTAAATCAGCCTTTATAGTTTCAGACAAGGATATTGTAAAATGTGGTATTACATATAAAATAGAAACAGTGCTTAATAAAAACAATATCCCATACAGTATATATGATAATGTAAAACCCAATCCTACCATAGAAAACGTATTAAGCTGTCTTAGTGAATATAAGTCATCCAATAGCGATTTTATAATTGCCGTTGGTGGCGGTTCAGTAATAGATACAGCAAAAGCAGTTTCTGTAGTTGCTGCAAACCCACAAAATGAAGATATTGTATCACTGGAAGGTGTAGATAAAAGCCTTAATATGGCAGTTCCGTTAATTGCAGTTCCTACTACTGCAGGCACAGGTTCCGAAACGACTATGGATTATGTTATAACAAATCAAAAGGAAAAGCGAAAAATGTCATGTATGGACTCAAAAGCGGTGCCTGTTGCTGCTATTCTTGATACAGATATTATGGCTTCAATGCCATTAAAATTAACTGCAGCCACAGCAATGGATGCATTAACTCATGCAATAGAATCCTATTTGTCAAAAGGTTCTTTTTCCTTTTCAGAAGCTCTTTCTTTGAAATCAATTTCACTGATCGCAGAAAATCTGTTAAATGTAATTAATAATCCTAAAAACATTGAAGCAAGGAATGAGCTTGCTATAGCCCAATATATGGCAGGAATGAGTTTTACAAATGTCGGACTTGGTATAGTACATTCAATGGCACATCCCTTAAGTGCATTTTATAATATTCCACACGGAATTGCAAATGCTCTTATACTTCCATATGTACTTGAGTTTAACAGTGATGCATGTATGGATAAAATTCCTTCTCTTGCAAAAGCATTTGATTCTTCCTTTGATGGTGACTGCTCTTTAGCAGTTGAGTTCTGTGTGAATTTTATAAATAACTTAAATCATTCCTGCGGACTTCCACAAAAACTTAATGAATTAAATGTAAATAAAGCTGATTTTGATGCACTTGCCCTTTCGGCTTATAATGATGCGGCAACTGCCGATAACAAAAAAGATGTAACTATTACAGATTTGAAAAAATTATATGAACTTATGTATGATTAACAAAAAAAAGGGAGGGAAGCTTTTATATGTATTTTAATTATAATCTGCCGGTTAACATTATATTTGGAAAAGGCAGTATTAAAAATATAGGTAAAGTTTCATCAGAATGGGGAAACAAAGCATTAATAGTGACAGGTCACAGCAGCACAAAAAAATCAGGACTTCTTGACAGAGTTATTGAATATTTGAATAAATGGGGAATTGAAAGTTGTGTTTTTGACAAGGTAAAACCAAATCCTCTTACAACCACTGCAAATGAAGCTGCAAATCTTGCAAAGGCCGAAAAATGTGACTTTGTAATAGGCCTGGGCGGCGGAAGCATAATGGATTGTGCAAAGGCAGCTGCTTTTATTGCTATGAATGAAGGAAATATTGATGATTATATTTTCAACAGAAAAAAAAGCGACAAAGCTCTGCCCATAATACTTGTACCTACTACATGCGGAACAGGAAGTGAAGGCAACGGCTTTGCTGTACTTACCAATCCAGAAACAGGCGATAAAAAATCATTAAGATGTAATGCAATTATTGCAAAGGCATCTATAATTGATTCTGAATGTATGATGACTATGCCTAAATGTATTCTTGCTTCTGTTGGTTTTGATGCTTTTTGTCATTGTATGGAAGCTTATATAAGCAAAATAAGTCAGCCAATGACAGATATGCTTTGTGAAAAAGGAATTGAATTGCTTTCAAAGTACCTTATTCCTCTTTACGAGGGAGAAACAAATCCCGATGCATGGGATGCAGTAAGTCTTGCAAGTACTTTTGGCGGTATGGCTATTAATACAGCAGGCGTCACTCTCCCCCACGGTATGGAACATCCCGCAAGCGGGCTTAAAAATATCGTTCATGGAAAAGGACTTGCAGCCCTTACACCTGTTGTAATGGAAGCAAGTATATATTCTTCCCCTAAAAAATTTGCATTTATATCAAAATGTTTAGGGGGGAATGACGAAAATGACTTTGTTGAAGTATTAAATAAATTTATTGAACAACTTAATCTTACAACCACACTTTCAGAACTCGGCATAGATGAAAGCGATATTGAATGGATGACAGATAATTGTATCAAAGTTTCGGAATCCGGTATTTTATGCCATCCCAAAACATTTAACAAGGAAGAGATAAGGCAATTATATCTTAAAGCTTTATAATCAAAAAGGAAGTGATTTGTTTGGAACATAATAAAACATATATAAACGGTAAGTGGATTGATGGCACATCAGGTAAAATACTTAATTCTGTTAATCCGTCAAATGGTGAAATTATTGCAAATGTTTATGAAAACAGTATTGAAGATACAGAAAAAGCCATAGCTGCTGCAAAAAATTCTTTTTATGTAACAAGAGAATGGCGGGATATGGATGTGCAGCAAAGAAGTGATAAACTTCTTAAAATAGCTGATCTTATAGAAGAAAATTTCAACGAAATAGCTGTAACTGAATCTATGGACAACGGAAAGCCCCTCAGAGAAGCGGAAGCTGATATTGACGATGCCATACACTGTTTCAGATATTATGCAGGTCTTATAAGAGCACCTCAAAACGGAGTATATAATGTAAACAGCAACTTTGGTAAAATGCACTCCTATACTATATCAGAACCTGTAGGTGTATGTGCTCTTATAACTCCATGGAATTTTCCTTTTTTAATGGGAGTATGGAAACTTGCCCCTGCTCTTGCGGCAGGTAACAGCATAATATTCAAACCAAGTTCCGAAACAGTGCTTTCAATAATAAAATTATTTGAAATATTTGAAAAAGCAGGATTACCAAAGGGTGTTGCAAATCTTGTAATAGGTCCCGGAGGAACAATAGGAAACTTTCTTGCTGAAAGCCATGATGTAGATATGATTACATTTACCGGAAGCACAGCTGTAGGTCAGAGTATTATGCGTGCAGCTGCCGGAAACGTAAAAAAAATCGGGCTTGAACTCGGTGGTAAATCACCTAATATTATTTTTGCCGATACTGATATTGAAAAAACAGTTGAATGGGCAATGCTCGCCATATTTTTTAATCAGGGGGAAGTGTGCTGTGCAGGCTCCAGAATAATAATCGAAAAATCCATTAAAGATAAATTTATTAAAAGATTGGCTGAAAGAGCAAATAATATGTCTTTAGGAAATTCTCTT
Organism: uncultured Lachnospiraceae bacterium; assembly: GCA_964526435.1. Lineage (GTDB taxonomy): Bacteria > Bacillota > Clostridia > Lachnospirales > CAG-274 > Gallispira. Next base: position 10,172 of record CAZGIC010000032.1, read on the forward strand.
TCAAATCCTGATATGGGACCTCTTGTTTCAGAAAAACATATGAATGACGTTCTTAATTACATCGAAACAGGTAAAAAAGAAGGTGCACACCTTGTATGCGGCGGTTACCGTTATATTGAAGGAGAATGTAAAAAAGGTTATTTTGTACGACCTGCAATATTTGATGAGTGTACAAGTAATATGACAATAGTCAGGGAAGAAATATTTGGCCCGGTTGTTACAGTTCAAACCTTTGAAACAGAAGAAGAAGCAATAATGCTTGCAAACGATACCGTATACGGACTTGCCGGAGCAGTATTCACAAATGACGTTTCCCGTGCAATAAGAGTAATAAAAGAGATACGGGCAGGCATTACATGGATAAACTGCTATAATCCAGCATTTTGTGAAGCTCCTTGGGGTGGTTATAAAATGAGTGGTATAGGACGAGAACTTGGTTCTTACGGACTTGAAGAATATCAGGAAGTAAAACAGATAAATATTAATTTATCTTCCGAACCTTTAGGCTGGTATAGTAACTAACAAGTTTTAATTAACATATAATAGAAGTGATTGTTATAAAAAAATCTATCAATATTATTAATAGTTGTTCTAAGTGTCAATATGATATCAGAAATACCTGACTCTCTTGATGAACTTATAGACGGTTCATTAGTTTTTGCTTAATATTATAAATTTAAACTTTTGCAACATTAATAGCCTGTCCATATGGACAGGCATTATTTTATTTACTCAGAATATTTTAAGCAGATCCTTAAACTCATCTATCTTATAATCATATCCGTCAACATTCCCAAAACCATATTCTGCATATACAAATGGAATATCAGCATCAAGAGCAGACTGTCTGTCACCTTGAGTATCCCCTATATATACTGCATTCTTAAGATTATTTCTATTTATTATAATTTTATTATTCTCACCCTTTGACAGTCCTGTTTCACCTGCACAAAGCTGATCTGTAAAATATTTTTCCATATTATGTCCCGCATAAAAACTTTCAATATATCCTTCCTGACAATTACTTACAATAAAAAGCTTATATTTTCTGCTTAAAATTTGTAAAGTACTTTCAACATCCCGAAAAAGTTTTCCTCCCTCTTTTGAAAGATATTCACATTCCAGATCACAGCATTTGTCCATTAATTCTTTTCTTGTCACAGGATCGGTATTTTTAAAAAGTCTTTCCCCTATCTTATCAAGCTGCAAGCCCATACAGCCTTCAAGTTCTTCTATAGTTATGGGGGCTTTTCTTACATTTTCGTAATTTTTTAATACTATATTCCATGTTTTGCATATCAATTCGGTAGCATTCCACAATGTACCATCCAAATCAAATATAAGTCCGTCAAACATAATTTCCTCCATTAAAACCCAATCTTGCTGAATCCAAATTCTGTACAAAGCTTTTTTATTCTTTCAGCGTCCTTTGTAATATTTGCAGCAGGATCTCTCAGCCAGTGTTCCATAACATCGGCATCTTTTAAAATTTCGTCAAATTCTGTATGAATCTGATCTTTATTACTGTGGTAATATATAGCTTCATAAATTGTTTCAGCTTCAATTTCAGTTATAAATTTACACTCATTAAGCAAATTTTTAACAGTTTCCGCACTTTTTCTGGCATGGTCTTTGCCTATGCCTGTTCTGTACTTTTCATAATCATGGAGCAGTCCTGCCATATATGCAAGCTCGGCATATTCTTTCCCATGCCCCCTTTTTAAAGCTATTGTACATGCAAAATCGGCTACTCCATACAAATGTACATATCCGTCACGTCTGTCAACAAGATTGTCAATTCCCAAAAGCATTGTATCAACCATTCTTTTTACATTATCGAGTCTGCTCATTTTTATACCTCATTAAACACTAAAAAGGCGATTAAAAACCGCCTTATTTTTGTGCCTTTATTTTTTCATCTAATTCTGTAAGATACATCCACCTATCCATCTTTTCTGAAAGTTCATTTTCAAGCTTTTCTTTTTCTGCTGAAAGCTCCTGCAGCTTTGAATACTGACTTGCACATTCTTCCATATCATTTTCAATAAGTGCAATCTTATCCTCTATTGCCGCAATATCTTCATCAATGGTAGCAAATTCCTTTTCTTCATTGTAGGTCATTTTAAGTTTTCTTTCACCCTTGTCCCACTTTTTAGGTTCTTTCTTTTCTTCCTTAACTGTTTCCTGAAGCTTTTTAGCATTAAGATAATCACTGTATCCGCCTTCATACTGCTTTATTACTCCGTTCCCTTCAAAAGCAAATATTCTGTCAACACACTTGTCAAGGAAATATCTGTCATGACTTACAGTAATTACAGCCCCATCAAAGCCTTCAAGGTAATTTTCAAGTATGGTAAGGGTTTCAATATCCAAATCATTTGTAGGCTCATCAAGAAAAAGAATATTAGGTGCAGACATAAGTACCCTCAGCAGGTAAAGACGGCGTCTTTCCCCGCCGGAAAGTTTGCTTATAGGTGAATACTGCATTTCTGCATTAAAAAGAAATCTTTCAAGAAGCTGTGAAGCAGAAATTCTGCCGTCACGGGTATTAATATACTCACCTACATCCTTTATGTAGTCTATTACCCTCTGACTGCCGTCCATATGGTCATTTTCCTGTGCAAATATGCCTGTTTTTACAGTTTCTCCCATTACAACACTGCCATTGTCAGGCTCAAGTTTCCCTGTAAGGATATTTACAAGAGTAGATTTACCGCAGCCGTTAGGTCCGATAATACCTATTCTGTCATTTTTAAGAACAATATAACTAAAGTCTTTAATGATGACTTTATCATCATAAGATTTCCATATGTTCTTTGCTTCGATTGTTTTTCTTCCAAGTCTTGTAGAAAGACCTGCTATTTCAACACTCTGCTTTTTAACAGGTGCAGCCATATTTGAAACTTCTTCAAATCTTTCAAGTCTTGCTTTCTGCTTTGTTGACCTTGCCCTTGCACCTCTTCTGACCCACTCCAGCTCTGTTCTTAAAAAGTTCTGCCTTTTTCTTTCATTGGCAATTTCTCTTTCTTCTCTTTCAGCCTTCAGCTCCAGAAACTTGCTGTAATTGCCCTCATAGGTATACATTTTCCCTTTGTCAAGCTCAATTGTCTTGTTTACGACTCTGTCAAGGAAATATCTGTCGTGAGTTACCATTAAAAGAGCTTTTGTTGTTTTCTTAAGATTGGCTTCAAGCCACATAACAGTATCATTGTCAATATGATTTGTAGGCTCATCCAGTATAAGCAGATCCACAGGAGAAATCATAGCCGCTCCAAGAGCAATTCTCTTTCTCTGACCTCCCGACATTTCAGCAACAGGCTTATAGTAATCCATTATACCAAGCCTTGTCAGTATAGATTTAGCCTCACTCTCTTCTTCCGGTGTACTTATAGAACATATCCTGTTCATATAGTCCATTACAACCTCGTTTTCTTTAAACTGCGGTATCTGTGGCAGATAGCCTATTCTAAGCCCGTTCATTTTAACAACATTACCACTGTCAGGCTCTTCATCTCCGGCGATAATTTTAAGCAGTGTAGATTTTCCTGTGCCATTTACACCTATAATACCTATTTTGTCCGTATCTTCTATACCAAATGTTAAATTGTCAAATATAACCTTTTCACCAAAGGATTTGCATAAATTTTCAACTGACAGTAAATTCATAATTAATATGTTCCTATATCAATACTTTCAATAATAACGTCTTCTAACGGCTTGTCACTGTCATCTGTTTCAACTGCAGCAATTGCATCAACAACATCCATTCCCTCATATACATGACCAAAAATAGTATAGCCCAAATCAAGAGTCGGATATCCGCCCAGTTCACCATAAGCATCAATAACCTCCTGAGGGAACACATCACCTACAGTCAGTTCTTCTCCGTCCTCACCTACATATGTTATTCCCTGAGGACCATATATACCGTCTTTATCTGAATTTTCAAGCATTTCTTTCCAATATTCACCCTGGTCATTCTGCACTATATAGAACTGGCTTCCGTTAGTGTCAGCTCCTGCATTTGCCATACAAAGCGCACCTCTGAAACTTCTTAAATCAAGAGATACTTCATTTTCAAATGCAGTCCCCCATATACTTTCTCCGCCTGCACCGGTACCCTCAGGATCTCCGCCCTGAATCATAAAGTCCTGTATAACTCTGTGGAAAGTAACGCCGTCATAATAGCCTTCCTGGGCATGTGTAACAAAGTTTTCTACAGCTTTTGGTGCATATTCAGAGAAAAACCATACTTTAATATCTCCCATATTTGTATGGATTGTAGCAATAGTATCTCCTTCCTGCACACCCTCAAGCTGAGGAAGTCCTGTAAATTCAGCTATACCATCACTGTTATCGGCACTTGCAGTTGTTTCTTCTTCTACTGTATTTTCTGTAATATCTGCTGTTTCACTTTCTGTCCCACTCTGATTACAAGCGGCAAGACTTAAAGCAATAACAGTCATTGTTATGCCTGCCATTAATTTCTTTTTCATTATTGTAATATCTCCTTTATTGTATTGATTTGGATAAAAAATCCATTACTTTTAATGATATTTAATTATTTATTTTTTGTCAAGAGCTAAAGGCAATATAAATGAAAATTTAATAAAATATGCTGACATTATAAAACATTTTCCACCGTCAGACTGCATAATTCTTCCATATTACAATTCTTTATATTATCATATTTTAAAGCTTCATATATACTGTCAGCTATTACCTCTGACATATTCATAACCACTGAAAGCCTTGTGCTCTGTAACTGTACAATTCCGTTATGGCTCCATTTATTTACAATGCCTGTTATGGAAATATCCCCTACCTCACTGAGTTTTTTAGATATTCCTGCACCGGGACTTATTGAACCTTCCCATATACTCATACTTCCAACATGGCTGTATATACCAAGGCAGGCATCTATGGCAAGGACAAGGGGATTGTCGTACATTTCGTATAGCAGCTTTATTTTTTCATCTATGTTTACAGCATGAACAGGTGTATCAATTGTGCCCATAACATTTTCAACACCCATTTTAACAAGTTTTGTTCCCACAAGAGGTCCAAGGGAATCTCCCGTTGCCCTGTCTGTGCCTATACAGAATATTACAATTGAATTATGTTTTTTCATTTTTTTATTTATATATTTTCTGATGCTCTCAGCAAGAAGCTTTCTGCAATTATTATCTTCTGTTGAAATATACTGCTTTTCATTAAACACTTTACCACCTCTCTAATAATATAAACAAAATAAGCTTTAAATATGTATTCATACATATAAAAGAAAAGACGGCATTATCTTGTTCAATATTTGCACAAATTTTATAATTTTGAAAATATTTGCTTTTAATTTCCATATTTTACCAACACTCTTTGACATAATACTGATTTCCAATCTGATATTATTTGAACATAAAATTAAAGAAAGGGTGTCTGAAATGACTAATGAAGAAACAAACAATTTACCAAACAACGTTAAACAAATAGGAAGTATATCTGATGGCTACAGAATTTATCTTGAGGACTATGCCTGCACATATCTTGAACAGTATGCGGCATCAGGAGGCGGATGTGAAAAAGCGGCTGTACTTGTAGGCAGAAACCTTACAATAAATAATGACAATGTTCTTTTCATAAACGGTGTTATACAGGGAAAATATACGGTACAGAGAAATGGTATGGCAGAGCTTACTGAAAAAAGCTGGCAGTACATAGACAAACAGTTAAATCTTTATTTCAAAGACAGCCAGGTTGTAGGACTTGCTTATGTTCAGCCGGGATTTGAGGATTACATAAGTGAAAAACTTTGTACTTTCCAGAAAAATAACATTACTAAAGGACTTCAGGTACTTTACATAACAGATCCTACGGAGAAAATTTCAGGGTTCTACAGATGGAATAACAACGAAGAGGTTTTCAGTGCAATAAAAGGCTATGTAATATATTATGAGAAAAATGAAGGTATGCATGAATATATGCTTGAAAACAAAATAAAAGAGGACAAACCTGAAAAAAAAGTTGAAACTGAACGTGAAACAGAAGATGCAGGGGCAAAAGCAAGAGCAGTTGCCACATCAAAAGTTGTAAAAAAGGGAAAGCACTATGCACCTATTGACCAGAGCAAAACAATCAATCTTCTTGGAAGTGTAAGCTTTGTAATGCTTCTTGTCTGCTTTATAATAGGTGCGGGACTTGTACAAAATGATGACAAGCTTAATGATCTCCAGGCACAGCTTGCAGCCCTTGAAAACGAATTTCAGAGCAGTAAGGAGGTATTTGCTTCTTATCAGGAAGCGGCAGCCACAGAAGCCACAGAAATCTCAACAACAGTCCCGACAACAGAAGCATATATTGAACAAACTACAGAAACTCCTGTTGATACGGCTTCTTCAGAGCCTGAAAAATACGTTATACAGGAAGGCGATACTCTTATAAGCATATGCAGGGCAAAATATGGGGATACATCAAAAGTGCAGGAAATAAGAGAATTAAATAATTTAGAAGATGATAAAATAGTTATAGGAAAAACACTTCTTTTACCTTAATTTATACATGGTGATATGATGAATGATATGAATAATGAGCTTGCGGCTGCCCTTGCCCATGAAATAAAGAATCCCATTTCTGTCATAAGGGCAAATGTAGATTACATTAAGCTGTCCCTTAAACCTCAGTACAGCAAATGTTTCAGCATTATTGACAGAGAGCTTGACAAACTGACTTCTCTTATTACTGATTATACGGCTATACTTCAGCCTGACACTAAAAAAGAACTGATTTTTATTGAAGACATGATATACGATATAACAGAAGAATTTTCAATACTTAATACAAAAAAAATCAAATTTTCCTTTAACCTTGACAGTGAAGCCGTTATACAAGGTGATTATAAAAAATTGTCAATTCTTCTTTTCAATATATATAAAAACTCAATAGAGGCAATAAAATCCGATGGTGAAATAATAACTAAGCTTTATAAAAATGACACTGACATAATAATAGAAATTACCGACACAGGCTCAGGCATTCCCTCTGATATTGCCGACAAGGTAGGAACTCCCTTCCTTACAACAAAAGAAAACGGCAGCGGTCTTGGACTTATGATATGCAGAATAATAGCCCAGGCTCACAATGGCACAGTTACACTTGAAAACACAGAGGTTGGCTGTAAAACCACAATAAAATTCAAAAATGAGGGGGAATAACCCCCTCATAAAATATTAAATATATTATCTAAGCAACAGACCAATCTTCATCAATCCATTTTTCGTATGTATATGACCAGAGCCTTTTATATTTAACTTCGTTAATGTTTTTGTATTTATACCCTGTAACATCTTCCGTTTTTGGCGAAATTTCACTGCTTTGATAATTAATTATTTGATTTTGTTCACAGATTTCAGCAAATACATTAATACTAAACAAACTTACTAATAAACACATATTAATAAAAATAAACCTTATGGCTGTTTTTGCTGTTTTATTCTTTATTTTCAATCACCTCCAGATAATAATATTTTTCATCTATTTCCCCTTTATATGTAGCTATTTCTTCACCATCAGGATAATATATTGTATATTTATCTTCTTTTTTATTCCTGATAATATAGCAATCCGGTGTAATTACAGGAGCATCATCATTAAAATCCTCATATGTAGGTTCACCATATGGCATAATTACAAACATATATGATGCAAAAAACATAAATAACACAGGGAAAATTAATGTTAAATTTTTTGCAGTATGTTTTTTTGAATACATATTTTCCAGTATCATTTCAAACCGCTGAATAATATCCCCTTTATCATTATCCTCAACAAGACCTATAGCTATTGATGACAGCTCCCCCTTCTGCTGACATTTTTCAATAACCTTTATTATACCCCTTAAATAGCTTTCCTTTTCCTCCTCATTTAAAAGAACACTTAATTTTTTGTCAACATGAAATTCAGATATTTTATTTACTTCACCTGCAAATATATGTACCAGCGGATTCCACCAGAGAAGTATTTTAATAACTTCAACAATAAACTTTATCATCACATGCTTGTATTTACAATGAATTACTTCATGGAGCAAAATACTTTTAAGCTCATCCTTTGTAAACTCAATATCAGGCAATATGATTATCGGTTTAAAATACCCTATTAAAGCAGGTGACTGTATTTTATTGTGAATTACCACCTTTATTTTTTTATCAACATTAAGCTCCTTTTTTACTGTCTCAAGCATTTCAAGTACAGTGTCGTCTTTTGTTTCGGGCATAAATTCAAAAAAACGGCATATTCCTGAACACCTTTTAAAGTTCTTTACCCCACATATGACCGAACCCGTTGCTGAAAATATAATAAGTATATACCCGGTAACAAGGCTGAACTCCATATTCCCCAGAGCTATTGTAAATACAGGATAACGGCACATTCTAAGCAGCATTATCATAAATCTTGTGGAATTAATTACAATTATAAATGGAAATTCAACAACCACAAATACTTTTAATATGCACAGCAATATGAGTATTAATAAAATATACAGTGAAAAATTTCTGTAAAACCATTTTCTTTTGCCTAAAAATATAGCAAGTCCCATAAATAAATTGACCCACAGGAACGATGTAAATACAGTAAAAATGGTTATATCCATTATCACTCCTCCTTATGTTTTTCAATCAGTTCTTTTAGCTCCTTTGCCAGATCAGGATTTTTCTTTTTACTTCCTGTTAAAGCAGATAAAATAAAGGGAACTTCCTCATCACCCTTATAAAAATTGTTAAACTGCATAACAGCATACTCATCAGCTGATATAGTAGGCTTAAATAACCTTCCGTAAGTTTTGCCTATTTTAGTAATTTCCGCAACTTCTATTGCCTTTTTAGACTCAAGCTTTCTTATAATATTCTGTATTGACTTCTTTGCCCAGTCACTGTCAATTCTGTTTGCAATTTCCGTTGCTGATAAAGGTTCATCTGCTTCCCATAATACTTTCATGGCATGCTCTTCTTTTTGATTTAAATAAAATGATTTAATATTTTTATCCATTATTCCCGGTTCCTCCTTTTAAATTATTATACTTTATTTTTTAAATACCGTCAATAATTTTAAAACCTATTTATTTTTTAAAATCAATATTGACTTTTTATGTAAATTTCTATATAATAAATATAGATTTTAAATTTTAAAATCTATATTTATTATTAAAACACAAATGAGGAGGAAAATCACAGTGAAAAACAAATCAAAATTCTTTATAACAATACCTGTGTTATTTATTTTCGTATTGGTCTGTGTTATTTTATTTTTCAATTCAAACAATACACAAATGTCTTATACGGAAAACATACAAAACAACATATTTAACTGCCTGTCAATTTACGACAATTACGGTAGAGACGGCAGTAAAACACTTTCCGAATTTTTTTCAGAAAATGATTCTTTAGAAAAGCTTAAATTTTTTAATAATGATTTACATAATGATTTAAATTATATGGAACTTGGCTTTCAGCCTGTTTATTATATAGGATATTATGATATGGATTCAGAATTTGCTCAGGATTCAGACAATATAAATCAATCTGTTACATTTGACACCGAAGAAGCAAAATATTTAACAAATTTAAAATCACTGCAAATAGATAAAAATATGTACAGCAGCTTTGACAACAGCATTAATAAAGGCAGAAATTTTAACGATGATGATTTCAATATAAATACCGAAGCTCAAAGCATAAATATTATTCTTGGCAATAAATACATGGACTATTATGACATTGGCGATTCAATAGATATTAATTTATATGAAAAAGTCCTGACTTTAAATGTGATCGGTTTTTACAAGGAAAACACAATGTTAAGCATAAACGGATTAAAAACATCTCTCGATACATATATAATTATGCCTTCATATTCTATAAACTACGAACCCGAAAATGAAACCGAAAACAAATATCAAAAAATTTCATATTCCCGTAAAAATACCGGTTTTATATTAATTGATGAAAATAACAATAACTTTTATAATGAAGCATATTCATACATTTCTGAAACTGTACAGAAATATAATTTACTTTACAACTTGATTTCTTTGCCTTTAACACTTAAAATATATAATGGAGGTAAAATTTCTGAAAATACAGATAATGCAAATACAGAAACTTATTACTGTACCAATAAAATTATTTCACCTGTAACAGTTCAGTT
>CAZGIC010000033.1:0-9698 GCA_964526435.1 uncultured Lachnospiraceae bacterium
GATAAGTCACCGAGGCGTCAGCCGAGGTTGTCATATTAGTCCTGTGAAACAGGACAGCTGTGGGACACAGCAATCAGAACACAGTTCTGATAATATGACTAGTCCAAAGAAAATGAAAGCTTGCTTTCGATTTTCGAAGATAAGTCACCGAGGCGTCAGCCGAGGTTGTCATATTAGTCCTGTGAAACAGGACAGCTGTGGGACACAGCAATCAGAACACAGTTCTGATAATATGACTAGTCCAAAGAAAATGAAAGCTTGCTTTCGATTTTCGAAGATAAGTCACCGAGGCGTCAGCCGAGGTTGTCATATTAGTCCTGTGAAACAGGACAGCTGTGGGACACAGCAATCAGAACACAGTTCTGATATATAGTAAGCAGGAGCCACCAAATTTAAAGGAAGAAAGAAGGATAAGTTTATGACAAAAGTATTTGCACATAGAGGTGCAAGTGGTTATGCACCGGAAAATACTCTTCAGGCCTTCAGTCTGGCTCAGGAACAGGGGGCAGATGGGATTGAGCTGGACGTACAGCTTACAAAAGACGGTCAAGTGGTAGTTATTCATGATGAGACTATTGACCGCACAAGTACGGGAAAAGGGTATGTAAGGGATTATACTCTGGAGGAGCTGAAGAAATTTTCATTTCACAATCATATGGAAAAATATAAAGGAGTAAAAATTCCTACATTAGAGGAAGTTTTGAAACTGGTAAAAGATGGAAAAATGGAAGTAAATATTGAATTGAAGACGGGGATTTTCTGGTATCCGTGTATTGAAGAGAAAACCATGAATATTGTGAAAAACGCAGGAATGGAAGAACGGGTGATATATTCTTCCTTTAACCATTACAGTGTACAGAAGATACGGAATCTTGATGAAAAAGCAGAAACTGCTTATTTATACATGGATGTTATACTAGATGTGGAAAAGTATGCAAAAAATAACGGTGTATGTGGATTACATCCGCCAGTTTATCATTTATATATGGCGGACTTTCTGAAAAAATATAAGGACAGCGGACTGAAGGTTCGGGTGTGGACGGTTAATGACGAAAAAGATATGAAAAAATTTATAGATGAAGATTTGGAAGCGGTAATCACTAATTATCCGGATATAGCTCTTTTGGCGAGAAGGCAAGTGGAAAATGAAGAAAGATAGGGTATTTATGAAGGATAAGCGTCTGTTTCTACTGGATATAGATGGTACAGTGTGCATTGGACAAAAACTGATTGACGGTACCGTAGAATTTCTAAATGCAGTAAAGAACAGAGGAGGACAGTTTGTTTTTATTACTAATAATTCTACAAGAAGTATTGAGGATTACATTCTGTTTTTTCAGAAATTAGGTGTGATGACTGATTATACGAATTTTATTACGTCTTCTTTTGTTACAGTCCGATATTTGAAAAAATATTATGAAGGAAAGTTAATCTATGTTATGGGAACAAAATCCTTTATTCGGGAGCTGAAAAAGAACAAGCTCCGAGTTACTACAGACTCCATGGATGAGAACATTGCCTGTGTTCTGGTTTCCTATGACAATCAGCTTACCTATGATAAGATACAGGATATATGTCATATTTTGAGTACAAAGAATGTAGATTATCTGGCTACTAATCCTGACTATGTGTGCCCTGTTGAATTTGGTTATGTGCCGGATTGCGGAGCTATATGTGAGATGCTGGAACATGCGGTGAAGAGAAAGCCTAAATATCTTGGAAAACCATGCACTGCCATGGTAGATTATGCTCTGAAGCTGAATAATTTCTCCAGGGAGGAAACCCTGGTAGTGGGAGATCGGCTCTATACAGATATTTTATGTGGATACAACGCAGGAGTGGAAACTGCTCTGGTGCTGACAGGAGAAACCACAAGAAAAGAAGCAGAGGTTTGTGCCTATGGACCGAATTACATATTTAGTTCTATAGCGGAGCTGCGTCACCTTTTATAGGGGCAGCAAAGGCAAAATATATTGAAGATGCCGCAGGAAGTTTTGATGTTAAGCTTAGTGATGAGGAAATTGCTTATATTGAAGAGCCTTATGTACCACATAAAATTGTAGGGGCTGTATAATATAAATTTATAAAGGTTCTTTATCAAAGGGCGTAGTTTAATAAAACCCTCATATCGCAAAATTTGACTTTGTCAAATTTCACTAACAGTCAGCCTATGGCTGACAGCTCTTCAGCACTTTCAACCTTCGGTTGAAAGCCAACCCTTCGGGTTGTTCGCATATTCTTGCGATGCAAACCTTAAAAGGGAGCCGATTATAGAACATACAGTAATGACCACGCCAAATATTATAGAACCTTTATAAAATGAAAAGCTTCGGAACTGTGAAAAGTTTCCGAAGCTTTTGTACTATAAAGGAATATTTTCAGAATGGGAACAGGCTGTTTCGGCAAGTTCCGTAAAATATTTTGTACATTCTCTGTTGTCTGTTTTATGGTATGCAAGGACACATTGTATAGTTTCCTTGCAGTTAAATGGTATCCATGCAAATTCACCGTTATGGTCGTTTGCGAATCCAGGACTAAGAACGATACCACGTTTTGCTGCTACATTTGAAAGAGAACTTTCGTGGTTAGGCGAGTTTAGTGTATTCAGTGAAACATTGTTTATAATTCGGTTCTGGACAACAACCATTTCAGGGGGAGAACCACCGCCTATCATAAATGTACGCCCCTTAAGGTCGCTGTAATTTACAGTTTCAAGAAGGGCAAGAGGGTCATCTTTTCTTGTAACTATGTAAAAATGGCTTTTATAAAGGGGAACTGTTTTTATGTTTGAAAAATGTTTCACCTCTGATTCTCTGGCAAAAAGAATATCCTGTTCATGTCTGAGGAATAAATCGACTCTGCTGTCGTCGTAAATGAAATTTATATTTAATGCTACGTTTGGTATATTTTTCTCAAATTCCTGTATTATTTGGGGAAGAAAATAAATGCATGAACGCATGGGCAGGCATACGTTGAGAGTGTCATTATGTTTTGCACCTATATTCCGTCCCTGTTCAACAGCATTTTTAATTTCGGTTTTAATATGTCTGAGATTTATGCAAAAGGCTTCCCCGGCAGGGGTAAGAGATATTCCCCTGCCTGTGCGGGAAAATATCTGAAATCCTATTTCCTGTTCAAAGATCTGTATCTGGTATGTCAGGGTTGGCTGACTTATAAACAAATTTTCAGCGGCACGGCTGAAGTTTAAGGTATTTGCAAGTTCGAGAACGTAATCTATCTGTTTTGTTGTCATTCAGTATTCGATCCTTATACTATTTAAAATTTAAATAAATTATAGCATAATTCAATTGGATTTGTCAATGAATAGGTGATATAATTTATTTAAGATAATAAAATATGTTTTGCAGTGATATAATTTCAAATTATAAGGAGCTGAAAATATGGATGTTTTTGAAAAACTAAAAAATGGAGAAAAAGTAGATATGTACAGTGAGGAATATATTCCTGCTGTTGAACATATGCAGAAAACACGTTCGGTATGTTTTAATATAAATAATATTCCGCCGGATATGGAAAAAGAAAGAATGCCCGGACTTCTTGAAGAATTGTTTGAAGCTCCCCTTAAGGAAGGAACAAACATTTTGCCTCCTGTAATGATTGACTATGGCAAACAAATGAAACTTGGAAAACACGTTTTTATTAATCATAGTATGACATGTATGTCGGCAGGCGGCATTACAATAGATGAAAATGTTCAGATAGGTCCCGAAGCTGTACTTGTGACAACAAATCATGATTTTAATAACAGATATGTATTGTGCTGTAAAGGTATACATATAAAAAAGAATGCATGGCTTGGTGCAAGAGTAACTGTTATGCCGGGAGTGACTATAGGCGAAAATGCAGTTGTTGCCGGAGGGGCTGTTGTGACAAAAGATGTTGAAGATAACACGGTTGTAGGCGGAAATCCCGCAAAAGTAATAAAAACACTTAAATAAATCAGGGAGGTAAAAATAATGACTGATGAAATTATGAAGGAAAAAATGGAATTAAAGGAACTTGTTGATACATTTTCATGCTTAGCTGATGTTAAGGATACTAAGACACAGGCAAAGCTTTTTACAGAAGATGGTGTACTTGTATCATATATGGGAGATAAGAAAACTTCTGAACTGAAAGGAAGAAAAGAAATAGAGGAAAGCTGTGCAGAATATCTTGCTTTGTTCGATACAGTATATCATATGAATGGTCAGCAGCTTGTTGATATAGAAGGCAATTCAGCCAAAGGAAGGGCATATTGTCAGGTTGTGCTTATAGGTAAAAATGAAGAAGGAACCTCAGTACAGAATATGCAGGGCGTGTGGTATGAAGATGAATATGTTAAGAAAGACGGTAAATGGCTGATAGAAAAACGTACATCTCATTTTACATGGAGTATTGTTAATGAAATCATGTAAATTCGGGGTTATTATGAGGATGAGTATGTTAATCAGAACGGTCAGCTGCTTATTAAAAACAGAAAATTCTCATGGGTTGATACCGGAGATATGGCTCGGTCATACTTATTGTGTGTTACATTAGCGTGTCGAAAAGTCAACATATTTACAAAAATTTCTTGCTCAGCACTTTCGCATAAAGGCGAAAGTGCTGATTTTGCTATAAAATGAGGGCAGTAAAAATTCTCTGCCGGCTTTTCTTAACTATTTATCAGATCAAGAAATTCTTCTTCACTTATAATAGGTATATTAAGTTCCTTTGCTTTTTTATTTTTGGAAGAAGTTGAATTAACATCATTGTTTATAAGGTAATTTGTTCTGGCACTTACACTGCCTGTAACCTTTCCGCCAAGACTTTCAATATAGGACTGAAGTTCTTTTCGGTTTTTGTATATGTGAACATCTCCTGTTACGACAAATGTCATATTTTCAAGCTTAAGTTCTGTATTTTCGGACGCCTCATCTGTGAAATTAATATATTTAAGGGATTCATCTATTAATTTATTGTTTTCAGTGCTGCTGAAATATTTAATAATGCTGTCTGCAATTACATCGCCAAAGCCGTCAATTGAAATAAGGGAGTCAAAATCTGCCTTGCGTATTTCATCAAGGGAATTATTGAATTTTTTACAGAGGAGCTTGGCATTGCTCAGACCTACATTGTTAATGCCAAGAGCATAAATAAAATTGGGGAGAGAAATATTTTTGCTCTTATCAATGGCGGAAATAAGGTTGTTGTAGGATTTTTCGCCGAAGCCATCCATTGATATTATATCATCTCTGTATCTTTCAAGTTTAAAAATATCTGTGTAGTTGTCAATAAAATCTTTTTCTATAAACTTTTCTATAGTGGCTTCTGAAAGTCCCTCAATGTTCATTGCATCACGGGATACAAAGTGTTCAAGACTTGATATTCTCTGTGCCTTACAGTTGGGGTTGGGACATTTAAGAGCTTTTCCGTCACGAAGGGATATGATTTCAGCAGTTTCATTACATACAGGACAGACTTCAGGTATTTTTAAAGTATCGCTTTTTGTAATATTTTCTGCCACCTGGGGTATTATCATATTTGCCTTGTATACAGTGATTTTATCACCTATGCCAAGCTTAAGGTTCTCTACTATGCTTAAATTGTGGAGAGATGCTCTTTCAACTGTGGTTCCTTCAAGTTCAACAGGTTCAAAAACTGCTATGGGATTAATTAAACCTGTTCTTGATGTATTCCAGATTACATCTGTAAGGCGGGTTTCTGCAAGTTCATCTGCCCACTTAAAGGCAATTGAGTCCCTTGGGAATTTTGCCGTTGTGCCTAAGCTTTCGGAATATTCAACACTTGAAAATGTGAGCACAAGACCGTCTGTTCCATAGGGGTTATGGGGTATCTGCTCTTCAAATTCCTTTACTGCAGTTTCAATGTTTTCTGCTGTTACTTCTTTTCTTTCCACACATTCAAATCCCATTGATTCAAGCCATTTAAATCGTTCATTTTTATCGTCGCTGAAAGTTTTTCCCTCTGCTTTAAAAAGAGCAAAGGCTATGAAGTTTACATTCCTTTTTGCTGAAATTTCTGAATTAAGCTGGCGGACTGTACCGCTGCAGAGATTTCTGGGATTTTTGTATTTGTCTTCAGGGGGAAGCTCCTCGTTTATGATGTTGAAATCTTTAAATGAAATTACAGCTTCGCCTCTGAGAACAAGTTCTTCTTTAAAATCGATTTTAAGAGGAATGTTTCTGAAAAATCTTGCATTGTGAGTAATATCTTCTCCTATTTCTCCGTTGCCTCTTGTTACAGCCTGTATAAGTTCTCCCTTATTATAGGTAAGGACAACTGTAAGCCCGTCCATTTTGTAAGAAAGTATACCTTTATGGTTTCCCAGAAAACTTTTGAGAGCATTTACATCTTTGGTTTTATCAAGAGAAAGCATTCTGCTTTCGTGAGGAACTTTTTTTAATGAGCTTAAAACCTGATGTCCGACTTTTTGAGTGGGGCTTGATGAGAGAATTATGCCTGTGCTTTTTTCAAGTGAGGTAAGTTCGTCATAAAGCCTGTCGTATTCAAAATCACTCATTATTTCTCTGTCTTCCTGATAATAGGCTTTTGAAGCCTTGTTAAGTGTATTTATCAGTTCTTTCATTCTGTCTGTATAGTTATTCATAATTTTTTCTCCGTTTTTGGTATGATCATATATAGTAGTATATCTTAAAAAGAGAAAAATATCAATAGCTGTGCTCATATAATCATACATTAAAAATTAATAATTATGAAATATTAAGTTCAGATTTGTGTCATAATCATTGACAAAACAGTATGGTTATGTTAAAATTTATGTATAGTTTATTTAAATAACAGAGGTTATTAAGAAAGGATGAGTTATTATTATGAAAAAGTTTTTAGCTGTTTTATGTGCAGGTGTTATGATGATGTCAATGGCTGCCTGCGGTACTAGCAGTACTGACAGTACAGAAAGTGCTGACAGCGGAAGCAGTTCTGTAAAATATATTATTGCTACAGATACTGCATTCCCTCCTTTTGAGTTTACAGATTCAGACGGTGAATTTAAGGGTATTGATGTTGACATTATGGACGCTATAGCAGAAGATCAGGGCTTTGAATATGAATTTGATTCACTTGGCTTTGATGCTGCTCTTGCTGCTGTTCAGTCAGGTCAGGCTGATGGTGTTATTGCAGGTATGTCAATTACAGAGGCAAGAATGGAAACATTTGATTTTTCGGAATCTTATTATACTGCTGATGTAACTATGGCTGTTGCACAGGGTTCTGATATTTCAAGTTATGAAGATCTTGCAGGAAAGACTGTTGCTATTAAGACAGGTACTAACGGTGCTGATTATGCAAAGTCTATTGCTGATGAGTATGGCTTTACAGTTGTTGAATTCAAGGATTCTCCAACAATGTATCAGGATGTAATTGCAGGCAATACTGCTGCTTGTTTTGAGGATTATCCTGTAATGGCATATAATATTAAAAACGGTGCAGCACTTGAAATACCTGAGGGTATGACTGCTGCAGGTTCAGATTATGGTTTTGCTGTTAAGAAGGGCGAAAATGCAGAACTTCTTGAAGCATTTAATGCAGGACTTGAAAATATTAAGGCAAACGGCACATACCAGGAAATTGTTGACAAGTATACTAAGTAATTTTTGATTTAAGCAATGGGGCTGTCCTTAAATTTATGGACAGCCTTTTTTAGGAGGAACATATGATAGATGTATTTTTAAATTATTGGGGAATGCTTTTAGAAGCGTTGGGTTATACCCTTATCCTTACATTTTCCTCACTTGTATGTGCCTTTATAATCGGACTTATTTTTGGTATAATGAGTGTTGTTAAAGTAAGAAGCTTAAATATCATTTCCACAATTTACGTTGATGCAATAAGAGGTGTACCGCTTATTGTACTTGCATATTTTACTTATTTTGGTATCCCGATGCTTATAAGAAATTTGGGTGCAAGCAATTTCAGACTTGATGCACTTACAGCGGGAATAATAGCTCTTTCTTTAAATGCAGGAGCTTATATGGCTGAAATTTTCAGAGCAGGTATTCAGTCTGTTGATATGGGACAGATGGAGGCTGCAAGAAGCCTTGGACTTACATACAGCGGTGCAATGAGGTATGTTGTGCTGCCACAGGCTATAAGAACTATGATACCTTCAATAATTAACCAGTTTATTATATCTTTAAAAGATACATCCATACTTTCTGTAATAGGATTTCCGGAACTTACACAGGCAGGCAGCAAAATTACTGCAATAACCTTCGATACATTCAGTACATGGGGTATTGTGGCAATAATGTATATGGTTGTAATTATTACGCTTTCAAGAGTGGCTAAAACGATCGAAAGGAGGGTTAATGTTGGAAATGAACGCTAATGAAAAAATTGTTGTTAAAAATCTTAAAAAGAGATTTGGCAAGCTTGAAGTTTTAAAGGATATTAATACTGTGGTAACAACAGGAGAGGTTGTTGTTCTTCTGGGACCTTCCGGTTCAGGTAAGTCTACTTTTTTAAGATGTCTTAACAGACTTGAGGATATAACATCAGGAGATGTTTATATTGACGGTGTTAATATTGCCGACAAACGTACTAATCTTAATGAGGTACGCCAGAAAGTAGGTATGGTTTTTCAGCATTTTAATCTGTTCCCTCACAGAACTGTTCTGGATAACATTACACTTGCTCCGATTAAAGTAAAGAAGATGTCTAAGGCTGATGCGGAAAAAAAGGCAATGGAATTGCTGAAAAGAGTAGGGCTTGAGTCAAAAGCACATGTATATCCTCCTCAGCTTTCAGGCGGACAGAAACAGAGAGTTGCTATAGCAAGAGCTTTGGCTATGGAGCCTGATATTATGCTGTTTGATGAGCCAACATCTGCTCTTGACCCTGAAATGGTTGGTGAAGTTCTTGAAGTTATGAAAGAGCTTGCAAGAGGCGGTATGACCATGATGTGTGTAACCCATGAAATTGGCTTTGCAAGAGAGGTTGCATCAAGGGTTATATTTATGGACGGCGGATATATTGTAGAGGAAGGCACTCCTGATGAAGTTATTTTAAATCCAAAAGAACCCAGAACAATTGATTTCCTTAATAAGGTTCTTTGATATATTTTGGGTAATATATATATCAGGGAGGTGTTTTTTTGAAAAAGATTATTACAATAAGCAGACAATTTGGGGCAGGCGGAGGTACTATAGGCAACAGACTTGCCCGTGATCTGGGTTATGAATATTATGATAAGGAAATTATTCTGACAGCGGCAAGAAATTCAAATGTTGATGTAAATTCCCTTGTTGAGTGGGACGAAAAGGTGCAGATAAATTTTGGCTTTACTCAGAGTTTGTTTGATTTTTACAATAAACCTTTAAGTGAGCAGATATTTAATGCACAAAAAAATGTAATAAGAAAAGCTGCGGATAAGGGAAAATGCGTTATAATAGGACGAAATGCCAACAGTATTTTAAAGGAATATGAAAGCTGTCTTCATGTGTTTATTTATGCTGATTTTGACTGGCGGCTTGAAAGAATGAAGTCTAAGATGCCTGATGAGTCTGAAAGCAGAGTTGCAGATCATATTAAATCAGTTGATAAGGCAAGAGAAAAATATTGTGTCTACCATACAAAGACTGTATTTGGTGAGGCTAAGTACTATGATCTGTGCCTTAGCACATCAAGATTAGGAATTGATAAATGTATTGAAATTATTAAAAGTGCCCTTTGAT
>CAZGIC010000033.1:9798-20189 GCA_964526435.1 uncultured Lachnospiraceae bacterium
ACATCAAGATTAGGAATTGATAAATGTATTGAAATTATTAAAAGTGCCCTTTGATAAAGTTCTTGGTCAATTGGTGTTTTTATAAAACCCTCCATCGGCTCCGCCGGCAGGAACGTATAGGGGGTTGCAAAAAATAATAAGCCTCCTTTTTAAAGGAGGTGGCAGCTCGTCAGAGCTGCCGGAGGTTTTTTTAACAGACGGGAACAAAAACCCTCCTCCGAAACGCAAGCGTTTCTCCTCCTCCCTTAAAAGGGAGGCTGGCAAACCATACGGGAAGTATTACAGAACATGTAATTGACGTCCTTCCAAATGTTAATTACAAACTTAATAAAATATGTATTAAAGTCCCCTGCACTCCTCCGGAAGGAATGCAGGGGGCTTTTTGTTTAAGTCAATTATTAGATTTTTACTTTATCTGAAGCTTGGATGGTCAAAATTAATGTTCTTAAATGCCGATGCGTCAGGAGAAGGTGTTGAAAGATTGAAATAAAGACGTGAATCTTTTGTTACGCCGAAATCTTTGTCGGAACCTGTATCCTGGATTTTGTTAAAGGCTTCTCTGAACATTGCGTTGTGGGCTTCTTCTCTGTTTAAGAGAAAGTCAATGGTTTCTCTTACTTTTTTATCGCTTATCTGTCTGTACAGATATTCATATACAACTTTTGCTCTCTGTTCTGAAGCAATATTTGAAAGTAAATCAGCACATAAATCTCCTGTTACGGAAACATAGTCACTTGTCCAGGAATAACCTGAAGCATTTATAAGTCCCGGACTTAAGCCTAAAACTACATGGGTTTGAATTTCACCTGCACCTGTTTTGTTGTAGTTTACTTCATGACCATTTAAAAGATTGATAGTTTCCGCCACCATTTCCATATGGCTTAACTCTTCTGCGGCAATATCCATAAACAAATCTTTTATTTCCTTGTCCTTTATTCTGAAGCTCTGGGATATATACTGCATTGCCGCCTTAAGTTCACCGTTGGAACCGCCAAGCTGTTCCTGCAAAAGAGCTGCATACTGGGGATTCGGACCTTCTACTTCAACGGGATGAAATAATTGCTTTTCGTGTTTAAACATATAATTTACCTCCTGTTTTTTTTCATTTTTATTTTTCCGCAGAAATTTAAAAATATGACTTTTAAATTTTTGAATTTTTTTTAAAAGACTTTAATTTTTTTAAAAGCAGTTGCTTTATTGACATTGATATGTTAATATATTTACACAAATATCCTTATAATATATAAGGAAAAAACAAACATATATGTATGGTTAATGTACATATATGTTGTCAGAAATATAAAATAGGGAGGCAGTTATATGAAACTTTTTAAAAGGACTGCAGGAGCTGTACTTGCTCTTGCAATAGGGGCATCAGCATTTATGGGAATAAGTGCTTCGGGTGCAGACAATGAATCACTTGTTGTGGCGGGAGGCTGGTATGAAACCGCCTATGCCGAGTGGACAAATGAAACTGATGAGGCAAATGCAAAGGTTGAGTATAAGTCAGTTGATGAAACAGAATATACAGAAGTTGATGAGGAACTTGTAAGAAGCCTTGACAACGGTAACGGAAGAGTTGATATTCCGGGACTTGAAGCAGGAAATTATAATATTAAAATAACAACAGGCAGCGGAGAAGTAATTGAAAGTGTTGTAAAAGTAACAGCTTATGACCGTTCAGGATATGCTCACTTTAACCACAGCGGTGTAGGTGCCTACAACGATGACGGTACTTTAAAGGAAGATGCTGATGTTATATATGTTACAAATGAAACTAAAAATACAGTTACATATGAGGGTTATACAGGTATAGGAAATATTTTAACTCATGCATATGAGTTTGACAATCCTCTTGCAGTAAGAATAATAGGAAAAGTGGATACACAGACAAGAGATGCTGATGGTACAAAGACAACTGACATAAATGCCGGCATCGAAGAAATTACCGGACTTACTGACAGAATAACAAGCAGCGGAGATGATACATATTTTAATATGCTTGATATAAGAGGTGCCCAGAATGTGACTATTGAGGGTATTGGCGAAGATGCTGTTATTGAAAAATGGGGTATGGCATTTACAAAAACATCATCAAGCAGAGATTCACAGAACTGTGAAGTAAGAAATTTAACATTCCAGTTATATCCTGAAGATGCCTGCAGTATAACAGGTAACGGATATGAGAATACCAAGTATTTCTGGTTCCATAACAATGTGTTTAATGCAGGTGAAAATAAGTACGATATTACAGAAGAACAGGACAAGCATGAAGGCGACGGTTCAATGGATATCAATGAATGCAGTTATGTAACTGCTTCTTATAATCAGTTTAACGGCTGTCACAAAACATCATTAAACGGCGGCGGTGACAGTGCTGAACAGTACAATATAACTTATCATCACAATTATTTTAATGAGTCATCATCAAGAATGCCTCTTACAAGACATGCAAATGTTCATAGCTACAATAACTATTTCTACAATGTGGGAAGTGCCTGTATAGATGCAAGAGCAAGTGCATGGGTGCTTTCTGAAGGAAATTATTTTGAAAACAGTAAGAATATATACAGAATTACAGAAAGTGAATCATATGGTAATCCTGTAATAAAGGCTGTAGGAGATTATGCAGACAGTAACTCAAGCTACAGCGAAAGTGAATACTTATTTACTGATGCATTAAGAAGTGCAGTATATAATGTAGAGTCAAACTATAATATGTATGCAAATTTTGATACAAATTCAGATGTTTTCTATTATAATGATGGTACAGGTGCTTCAGATGTAATGTATCTTACAAATGCTCAGACAGCAAAAAATGATGTAATAATGTATTCAGGTGTACTTGTAAACAGTGCAGAGGTACTTAATCTGACAAATGTTCCTGAGTATGATGAAACAACAACAGAGACAACGACTGTGACAACAACAGAGACAACAACTGAAACAACAACAGAAACTACAACAGAGACAACAACTGAAACAACAACAGAAACAACAACAGAAACAACAACAGAAACAACAACTGAAGAAATTCCCGGCGAAGATACGACTTCAGGGACTGTTTATGGAGATGTAAACGGTGACGGAAGTGTGGATACAAGTGATGTATCTGCTTTGCTTGATTACATTCTTACAGGCAGAAAATCAGGAATAATTGAAAATTCAGATGATTATATGGAATATATTGATGTAAATGAAGATGGTGTCCTCAACAGTGCTGATGTGACTATGATTTTACAGAAAATATTGGACAGCTCATATAATATGCCTTGTGAGGGATAAATAAGGTGTAAATAAAACGGAGATGGTTTAAAGGAAAAATCCTTAAATCATCTCCGTAATTTTATTCAAGTGCTTTATTTTGAACTATAACAGATACTTTCTTTTTTATTCTCTGAAGGGCATTGTCTATGCTTTTTTCTTCTTTTCCCATAAGTTTTGCAATCTGTGTGTAGCTTCTTCCTCTCAGATAATAGCCTAAAACCTGCTTTTCCATTTTGCTGAGGTTTGAAAGTATTTCTCTTTCAAGAATTTTAAGGTTTTCCCTGCCTATTACCTCGTCTTCAGGGTTTCCCCCTGTCTTGCTTAAAAAGTCAAGATATGTATAATCTTCATCTTCTCCCGTAACAGGCTTGTCCATTGAAATTGATGTGTTAAGGGGAATATGTTTTTGTCTGCCTGCCGCCTTTATGGCACTTATTATCTGGCGGTTAATGCAAAGCTCTGCAAATGATACAAAGCTTGCTTCCTTATCGGGGCGGTAATCTCTTATTGCTTTATAAAGTCCCAGCATTCCTTCCTGTATTACATCTTCTCTATCTGCACCGAATATAAAATATCCTCTTGTTTTTTTCTTAATAAGGCTTTTGCACTTGTAATTGATCAGATAGTCCAGAGCCATATTATCATTATTTGTCTGTACAAGATTTACAAGTTCGTCATAGCCCATATTAGCATACTTTTCCATATGTTTTCACCTCTTTAGTCTGAGCTGTTCAAGAAAACAGGCAGCTTCACTGTCAAGATTATCTATAAGCATATTGTTTTTAACAGGCTTATATTCATGTATTTTTTCTGCAATAGCCTTGTCATTGGCTTTAACTTCAATTTCAAGATCCCTTGCAGACATTCTTAAAGCACCCTGACTCATAATTATTACCTGTTCCAGACCGTCTGAAGTTGCTACTGTGACGTTGTAATTCTTTTTCAGCTCGTGTGTTGTTTTTTCAATATATTGGTCGGCAGTTTCTGCCTCCTTTGTGTATACCACATATATATCTCCCTCACGGGTTACGGAGCCTTTGCCGCCCTCAACTTTATAGGCATCAAAAACAAGAATAAGATTCATCTTTTTAATGCCCTGATAATTGCAAAGCTGATTTATAAGTCTGTTTTTTGCCGCTTCAAGATTATCTTCGGCAAGCTTGTTAAGCTCTTTCCACGCAAATATTATATTGTATCCGTCAACTAAAAGATAATCATTGCTTTTCATTTTTTTTGTTTCCTTTTGTTATGTAGTTACATTTTATTATAAATGATTTTTGACATAATAACAACTATTTTTTGCTTAAAATAATTTAAAATAAACTTAAGTTGTTTTAAAATAAGAACGAAAGATTTTATTAAAATTTTCAGAATAAAATTATAAATGCCTATTGACAAAATAAGGATTATGGTGTATCCTTAGAGTTAGAAATGACTAACCAAGATAGTGAAATCTAATCTGGATAGTTAAACCTAATCTGAATAGAAACAGCTAATTCTGAAAGCTGATGCTAACTGTATATGCATTAAGAATAGGCTTTAAAGTGTGTAACATTAAGGGGAGGATTTTATGATGCCTTTAACATTTTGTCAGGTAGGAGAGGAAAACATTATCAAAAAAATCGGCGGCAAAGATGAGGTAAAAAAACATCTTGAAACCCTTGGCTTTGTTGTCGGAGGAAGTGTTACTGTTGTTGCCACTATGGGTGGCAATGTTATTGTAAATATAAAAGAGTCACGGGTTGCTGTAAGCAAAGAAATGGCTAATAAAATTATGGTATAGGAGGTTATTATGAAAACTTTAAAGGAAGCTAAAGTAGGCGAAAGTCTTAAGGTTATTAAAATTACCGGAGAGGGTGCCACAAAAAGAAGAATAATGGATATGGGCATTACAAAAGGCGTTGATGTCTATGTAAGAAAGGTTGCTCCCTTGGGTGATCCTGTTGAGGTTACTGTGAGAGGCTATGAGCTTTCTATAAGAAAAGCCGATGCAGTTATGATACAGGTTGAAAATGCCTGAAATAATTAAAATTTTATTTTAATACATATTTAAAAGGAGGATTAATAAATGAGCATTAAGATCGCACTTGCCGGCAATCCTAACTGCGGTAAGACTACTCTGTTTAATGCACTTACAGGGTCTAACCAGTTTGTGGGTAACTGGCCCGGCGTAACGGTTGAGAAAAAGGAAGGTAGGCTTAAGTTTAACAATGATGTTACAATAATGGACTTACCGGGTATATATTCCCTTTCTCCATATACACTTGAAGAGGTTGTTGCAAGAACATACCTTATTAACGAAAGACCTGATGCAATATTAAATATTGTAGACGGTACAAATCTTGAGAGAAATCTCTATTTAACAACTCAGCTTACTGAGCTTGGTATACCTGTTGTAATTGCCATTAATATGATGGACATTGTAAAAAAGGCAGGGGATAAAATAAATACGGATCAGCTTTCAAAACAGCTTGGCTGTAAGATAGTTGAAATCTCAGCTTTAAAGGGTACAGGTATTAAGGAAGCGGCAAATGAGGCTGTTAAGGCTGCAAATGAATCAAAGACTGTTCCTATGCATACATTCAGTGGAGAAACTGAACATGCAATTGCACATATTGAAGAGGCTATAAAGGGCAAAGTGCCTGCTGAGCAGGAAAGATGGTTTGCTATTAAAGTTTTTGAACGTGATGAAAAGGTTATGAGTCAGCTCAAACTTGATTCAAAAACTTCAGCTGATATTGAAAAAATTGTTAAGGGTGTTGAAGATGAGCTTGATGACGACAGCGAAAGTATTATAACTAATGAAAGATATATATACATAGCTTCAATTCTTAAGGGATCTTATGTGAAGAAAGACAAGGGCTCTCTTACAACTTCAGATAAAATCGATAAGGTTGTTACAAACAGATTCCTTGCACTGCCTATATTTGCAGTAGTTATGTTTATAGTTTACTACATTTCAGTAACTACTGTAGGTTCATGGGTAACTGACTGGACAAATGACTGTCTTTTTGGTGACGGTTTCCATCTCTTTGGCAATGGTACTGCAGAATATGAAGAAGCTGCAGGAGAGTTTGACAGAGCTGACCAGATACTTGCTGCATGGGAAGAAGGAGAGGCAGTTGTTGATATAGTTGATGAAGAAGGCGAAGTAACAGAAATCGTTGAAATTACAGATGATGTTGTGGCTGAGGCAGAAGTAATTGCTGAAAATGAACCTGATCCTGCTGATTACGGTATGTGGGTACCCGGTATCCCTGTAATTGTTGAAAATGGTCTTACAGCTGTAAACTGTGCTGACTGGTTACAGTCACTTATAATTGACGGTATTGTTGCCGGTGTTGGTGCTGTAATAGGTTTCGTTCCTCAGATGCTTGTTCTTTTCATATTCCTTGCATTCCTTGAATCATGCGGATATATGGCAAGAGTTGCATTCATAATGGACAGAATTTTCAGAAAGTTTGGTCTTTCAGGTAAGTCATTTATTCCTATGTTAATAGGTACAGGATGCGGTGTTCCCGGTGTTATGGCTTCAAGAACAATTGAAAGTGACAGGGACAGAAAGATGACAATAATGACAACTACTTTCATACCTTGCGGTGCTAAGCTTCCTATTATTGCCCTTATAGCAGGTGCTCTTTTTGACGGGGCATGGTGGGTAGCTCCAAGTGCTTACTTTGTAGGTATTGCTGCCATTATTATTTCAGGTATTATATTAAAGAAAACAAAGATGTTTGCAGGAGATCCTGCTCCTTTCGTTATGGAGCTTCCTGCATATCACTGGCCTACTGTTGGCAATGTTTTAAGAAGTATGTGGGAGAGAGGCTGGTCATTTATTAAGAAGGCCGGTACAATCATATTGCTTTCTACAATTCTGGTATGGTTCTTATCAGGTTATGGCTTCGGAGAAAGCGGCTTTGGAGCTGTAGAGATGGAAGAAAGCCTCCTTGCTAATATTGGTAATTTGCTTTCATGGATATTTGCTCCTCTTGGCTTCGGCGACTGGAGAGCAACTGTTGCTTGTGTAACAGGCTTAATTGCAAAGGAAAATGTTGTTGGTACATTTGGTGTGCTTTATGGTTTTGCAGAAGTTGCAGAAGATGGTGCAGAAATCTGGGGTACACTTCAGGGTGCTTATACTCCTGTAGCAGGTTACGCATTCCTTGTGTTTAACCTTCTTTGTGCTCCTTGCTTTGCTGCAATGGGTGCTATTAAGAGAGAAATGAACTCTGCTAAGTGGTTCTGGTTTGCTATTGGTTATCAGTGCTTATTTGCTTATTGTTCTGCACTTGTAATTTATCAGATAGGTTCTGCAATTACAGGTTCAGTTAATGTTATCGGACTTATTGCTGCACTTATAATTGTTGCACTGGCACTTTACCTTTTATTCAGACCATATAAGGAAAGCTCAACATTTAAGAGCAAATTAAGTATTGAGGCTTAATGAGAAATTTTAAAGGAGGAATTTTGTGGGTACATTTATTGTTGGTGCTATAGTTCTAATTGTTGTTGTACTTATAATAAGAAGTATGATTATTAAAAAGAAAAAAGGCGGCGGAGGCTGTGGCTGCGGGTGTTCAGGCTGTGGTATGGCAGAAAGCTGTCATAGTAAAAAGTAGTCAGTTAATTCCTTTAAAATATAATTATTTACTTAATGAAAGAGAGTCTGTGTAATGCAGATTCTCTTTTCGATTTTTACTCCATTTTAAGTTAAGAGTTTATACAGACATTATTTATTATGTGGAAAATTAACGGGAAGTTATACAGACAGAAGCATTAAGGGAATTATAAAATAACATGGAAATTTACTTAAAAAATTTGATATTGTAAAACGAGGTTGGTTTAGCAGATAGTTGTTGTGTTAACAGAGTAGAATTTATAAATGAAGCAGGCTTTTTTTACGATAAAATACCAGAATAATGATTTTAAAAAGAATTTGAGAAAATTTTTTTTTGAAATTACGGTATAAAACTTGACTTGACAATGAAATACTTATATAATAAAACTTAAACATAAAGTGATAGGGAGGAAGTAACGATGCTTTGTCAGTTTTCATTTCAGAATTACAAATCATATAAGTCAGAGACGACTTTTGATTTTCAGGCAACATCAATTCCGGAGTTTTCGGATTCCTTGATAACAAGTGACAAAGGCAGTGCACTTTTGCCGGTTGGTGTAATTTATGGACCAAATGGCGGAGGTAAATCAAATCTTTTATTTGCACTTTCATGTTTGATTTCAACTGTAGTAAAGCCAATTTATGATCTTGAGAAAGGCAGACAAAAGTTGATTATCCAGCATAGGGCAAGCTGTAAGCCTTTTTTGTTTGATGAGGAATCCAGAACTCAACCGACTGAATTCGAAATTTACTTCAGGCAGGGAAAGAATGAATATCGCTATTATCTTTCTTTGTTTAATGATGAAATCGTATCAGAGGCTTTGTATTGGAGAGGAATTGGAGGTAAAAAAACAGGAACTGTTTTTGAAAGGGAACGGTCAAATATTACTCTTGGGGCAAAAATCAATAAGGCAAGTATAAATAGGTCTGTAAATCCCAAAATGCCTTACCTTTCTTTCCTTGCAATTAATTATGATATACCGGTTATTGCTGAGGTTCAAAATTGGTTTGAGTCTTGTATTATTCTCAGCTATGCCAATCCTAATGTTGATAGTTTGATTATGATTTCAAGTGATGAAAAGTTACAGGAGCAGATCATTCATGCACTCAATGCTATGGGTATTGATATGACAGGATATCGTTTAGATAAAGAAGAAAAGCGGTTGTACACGCAGCGAATTGTAGATGGCAAGCTCTATGAGCTGCGTTTTGAGGATGAGTCAGATGGAACAAAGAAGTTGATTGCTGCACTTCCTGTGATTCTTTTGGCACTGCAGGAAGGACGGATGGTAATTATAGATGAGCTGGATGCAAAACTTCATCCAAAGCTGCTTCGATATGTAATCGCTTTGTTTAAGAACAAAAAACTTAATACAAAGGGAGCACAACTTTTATTTACTTCACATGATATGACAACAATGAAGAATACAGTATTTCGCAGGGATGAAATCTGGTTTGCTGCCGAAAATGAAAAGCATGAAAGTGAAATTTATTCTCTTTATGAAATACGGCGTGAGGATAATGAACGTGTAAATAGTACAGCTGCATATGACAAGCAATATTTGGAAGGAAGGTATGGTGCAGATCCCTATCTTTCAAATATGTTAACAGGAGGAGATTGGGCATGAGCTTGAAGCCTCTGAAAAAAAGCGATTCTAAGAAGGGATGGATGAAAAAGCGTCGTGATAAAGTTATCCTGATTCAGCCGGAATATCATTTGATTGTGACAGAAGGAACTAAGACTGAACCAAATTATTTTAATTCGGTTAAGGATGCTATTAATCACCAGTATCATGACAAGATCAAACTGGATGTTTTTGGGGAAGGGGATAATACGCTCAGCTTGTTTGAAAAGGCAAAAAATCGTGTAAAACAAAGCCTAAATGGTTATAAGCATGTGTGGTTAGTATTTGATACTGATGATTTTCCAAAAGATCATATTAACAGGACAGCAGAACTTTGTGTGCAGAACAGTACTGCTGATATAGAATATCATGCAATTTGGTCAAATCAATGTATTGAACTTTGGTATTTGCTGCATTTTAGCTACTTCCAATCTGATATTCATAGGCAGGATTACTTTACAAAACTTACGAAACATCTTAAAAGTATTGGTGCAGGAGAGTACACAAAGGGACGAGATGATATGTATGACATACTGAAGCCTTATATGGAAACAGCTATCTTCAATGCAAAGAAACTGGAGAATATTAATAAAAGGAAATCGCCTGCCAGTGCAGCCCCCGGAACCAAAGTGTATGAATTG
Organism: uncultured Lachnospiraceae bacterium; assembly: GCA_964526435.1. Classification (GTDB taxonomy): domain Bacteria; phylum Bacillota; class Clostridia; order Lachnospirales; family CAG-274; genus Gallispira. The sequence goes on from CAZGIC010000033.1 coordinate 19,950, forward strand.
ATAGAGCTTCTTAAACCATATTTGCATGAATCATAATAAAAATATAAAATGGTATATTGATTGTCAGGTGTTAGTGTTAAAATATTTTGATTACAAACAAAAAGCTGCTGCAAAACAATTACTTTCAATTTGTTTTGCAACAGCTTTTTTAATTCAGTTACTTTTTAAAGATTAAGCCCTTTTACATACTATATTAAACTTTAAGTATAGCACCTCTTGGGCATTCCTTTATACACTTAC
>CAZGIC010000034.1:0-19448 GCA_964526435.1 uncultured Lachnospiraceae bacterium
GCGGATATATTCCGCGTTTTTACAAGTTTTAATTACTGATTAACAGCATCCTTGAAAGCTTTACCAACTTTGAATCTAGGTGACTTAGATGCAGCGATTTCCATCTTGTCTCCTGTTCTTGGATTAACACCTGTACGAGCTTCTCTTTCTTTAACATCAAAAGTACCAAAGCCAACTAATCTTACATCTCCGCCGTTTACTAATTCTTCAGTAACAGCATCCATAAAAGCCTTTAAAGCTTTCTCGGCATCTGCCTTCTTTAAACCTGACTTTTCAGCCATCTTTGTTGCTAATTCTGATTTGTTCATTGAAATTTCCTCCTTTAATTTCATTTAACCTTTGCAGCCTCGGAATCCGTATCCTCAAAAATTCCTCCAACGGTTGCATTGGCTGATTCAATGTCCTCAAGTTTATTTATATACGTTTCTAAGGCATTTGTCAAGGAAAATTCAGCATTTATTTGTAAAAAATGAGAAATTTTTGATAAATTCAACAAAAAACTTCCAATATATTCCATTTTTTCCTTGTTATTCATATCTTTTGCTGATTTAAGTCTTTCTGATAAATTTGCATTTTCAGTGAGTATTTTTTCAAAATCAAGGTGTTCGAGTCCGGTTTTTTCTGCTTTTGAAATCGTTTTAACACTACGCATAAGTGCGGGCAGAGATTTGGGAACGCTATTAACAATTTCCATATTACTTGTATATCCTTTTTCCGCCTTTTTTATACTTTCCCATTTCAAATTTATTTTTTCTGTTGATGTGTTCTTATCATCTGTAAAAACATGGGGGTGCCTTAATATCATTTTTCTGGTTATGCCGTCAACTACATCTTCAAATAAAAATAAGTGCTCCTTTTCTGCAAGTTCACTGTGAAATACTATCTGAAAAAGTACATCTCCAAGTTCTTCACAAAGATTATTTTTGTCTTTGTTATTTATTGCTTCTATTACTTCATAAGTTTCTTCAATGAAATACTGCTTAAGGCTGTCATGAGTCTGGGCTTTATCCCATGGGCAGCCGTTTTCGCCTAAAAGTTTTTTCATAACTTGTCTTAAATCGTCTATAGTATATTTTTTATCCATAATATGCTTCCTTTAAGATTTTTATTACTTCCTGTTGTATTGTTACTTCATTTCCATAGCATTTTGCTGACGCAAAAAATATGACAACCTTGGCTGACGCCTCGGTGACTTATCCTCGAAAATTGAAAGCAAGCTTTCATTTTCTTCGGATAGGTCATATACAGGAAGTTAAAACTTTCTGTTGCTATGTTACTTCGTTCCATAGCATTTTGCTGACGCAAAAATATGACCACCTGGGCTGACGCCTCGGTGACTTATCCTCGAAAATTGAAAGCAAGCTTTCATTTTCTTCGGATAGGTCATATACAGGAAGTTAAAACTTTCTGTTGCTATGTTACTTCGTTCCATAGCATTTTGCTGACGCAAAAATATGACCACATGGGCTGATGCCTCGGTGACTTATCCTCGAAAATCGAAAGCAAGCTTTCATTTTCTTCGGATAAGTCATATTATCTCATTATTTTCCTATATTTTCAAGGGGTGTTAATATTTTTTTAATTATTTAATAACTTTACACAAAATAAAATTAGTGTTAAAATTAGTTGTAAATTAATTTTGTCGTATTTTGTTAAGGAGTGAGTTATATGTATTGCATGCATTGCGGAGAACAGATACCTGATAATTCCAGATTTTGTAAATACTGCGGAAAGCTTGTTAAAGAGGATGAAATAAATATAGTAAATTCAGCGGACACACAAACAAATGAGAGTGAAGACTCTGTTGTGGAAATATTTGAGGAAATATCTGAAATAAATGACGATGAAAATAATGTGGAGAAAAGTTCTGCTGATGAGCTTTTAAACAGTGCTCTTGAAATAACTGAAAATGAACCTGAAATTGAAATTGTTGATGATTATCTTTTTGAACATATAACACCGGGTAAGAGGATAGCGTTATTTATAGGTGCAGTATTAATAACGGCGATTGTTGCAGTTGTTGTATTTGCAAGCTTTTTCCCTGAACTTGTGTAATTTATGAAGAGAAAATTGTGTGATTTTTTTGACGGAACAATTAAAAAAATAGGGCGATCAATGATCGCCCCTGCAATGTGATTATACCTGAAATTTTACTTTTGGAAATGGATTTTTACACCGGAATCAGACAAGAAATTCTTGTATATGTGTTTTTTGAACACCCGGAAGAAGTGTATATTCTACACTTCCTCTGCTGTCTGTTTTCTGTTTTTTGCCAGTTCTTTTGATTCTTTTCCGCTTATATGCTCAATAGACAATTCCAGCATACAAAGAGGAGCATAGTCCATGTCGATAGCTTTTTGTCTTTCCACAGTTCCTATATTTGGAGCATATCTTTTTGCAAGCTTTTCAATAGCAAGACGTTTTTCGTTTTCATCTGTCAATATGCGTATCTTACCGAAAACAATTACACTTCTGAAATAAGTTGTGAATTTCTCAGGAATTATAAGATCCTGATCTATAACGCAGAATGAAGCTTTTTCATTCCTTGATATAGCATCAATTTTATGCCCTGTTTTGGCACAGTGAAAATAAATCTTGCCATTGTCATAAACATAGCTGAGAGGTACTGCATAGGGATAATCATCATCTCCTGAAAGGGCAAGTACACCTGATGTGGCTTTGTTTAATATTAATTCACATTCATCATGGGGCAGTTCCTGGTTTTTTCTTCTCATAGGTCTGAACATATATGTAACCTCCCTTAATTTTGTATAATATTTGATAATATCAATTTTAAAAATAAAAAAACTCCCGTTACACCGAGAGCTTCTTTATAATATTTAAGATTAATTATTTGTTTTTGAAATTAGATTGCACGAGTAATTGTACCCTTGTGCATACCGTTTCTTAAACATCTTGTGCAAATGTTAATAGATTTAACATTACCGTTATCTTCAACAATCTTAATTTTCTTGATATTTGACTTCCAAGTCTTGTTAGCTCTTCTTGAAACCTGGCTACGGTTAATGCTTATTCTGTGACCCTTCTGTCTTGTCTTTTCACAAATTTCACACTTTGCCATTGATTACACCTCCTTAGTCAATTACTCATCGTTATTTATTTTATCAAAAAAGTATAACAATTGCAAGAAAAATTTTAAGAAATTTTGAAATTTATTCATATGAGTTAAAAATATTGCTAAAATTTGACAAATGGTGTATACTTTATTTAAATGAGAGAGAGCCGGAGAGTGATAATATGAGTATAAAGTCAGATAACGAAAAAGGAAGCATATCAATATCAAATGACGTAATAATAAAAACTGCCGGGATTTCGGCGATGCAGTGCTGTGGTGTTGCAGGCATGGCGGTTAAAGACAGTAAAGTACACTTACTTAAAAGAGAAAGTTTTGCAAAAGGAATTGAAATAGCTGAGGATGAAGAAAACAGGATAAATGTTAAACTGCATGTTGTTGTAAATTACGGAAATAATTCAGCTGCTGTAGGCGAAACTGTGTATGATGCGGTTTTTAACAGACTTAATGAGGATTTAGGGAAACATCTGGGAGATGTTAAAGTGATCGTTGAAGGAATAAGAAAAGATAGCGAGGAGGGACGCTTTTGAGCATATTAAGTCTGAACGGAAAAGATTTAAAAAAATTTTTTAGAGGCTGTGCAGAGGGTATAAGGGAAAATATTGATGAATTAAACCGTATTGATAAATTTCCTTTTGCCGATAAAGATACAGGTACAAATATGTATTTGACAATAAGCGGAATTAACGAAGCCCTTATGAATGATGAAAGTTTGGATATTGCATATGTTGCATCTGAAGCATCAAGAGCTGCTGTTAAGAGAGCAAAGGGGAATTCCGGCATTATACTTTCACACATCATAAGAGGATTTGAAGCGGCGGCAGGCAGCTGTGAAAGTATGGGTGCTGTAGAATTTGCAAAGTGTTTTCATTATGCAACAGAGTTTGTCAGTAAAAATGTTTTATATAAAAAGGGAAACACAATGTGTGTTCTCATTAAGGATATTACCAAAAAAATTATGGATACCTGCCTTGTTACTGATGATATAGGCGAAATACTGACGGCGGGAGTTAAAGAGGCTGAAGAAAGGATTTTAAAAAATGAGGAGATTGATGCAGGAGCTTTGGGGCTTTTTTGTTTTATGAGGGGCGGAATGAAAGCACTCCGTGGAAATGCAGAATATGCTGTTGATAAGAGCAGATTTGGGTATACAGTAAAAATAACTGTGAGTGATGCTGATTCAGTTTCAAAAGATGATGTAGAAATGCTTTTTTATGGAATTGGCAAAGTAAGTGAATTTACAAGTAATGAATTTACAATTATGACAAACTATCCTCTGAAAATTGTTGAAAAAACAAAGGGATTTCATATAGAAAATCTTTTGATCGAAAAAGGAAAAGGTGAGGAAATCTTAAAAAGAAACTATGGATTTGCCGTGTTTTCAATAGGAGAGGGCACAGAAAATATTTATAATAAAAGCGGTATTGACAGTGTTATTACTGAGGACAGTATGGAAAAGGGTACTGAAATTATAGAAAATATAAATGCAGATTTTGTATTTGTTATGGCTGACAGCAGGGAAAATTATAAAAAGGCATTAAAGTGTTGTGAAAATAATGAAAATGCTGTTGTTATAGAAACAAAATCTCTTCCGGAAGTTATATGGGCTATGACAGGTTTTTCTGAAACTAAAACTCCTGAAGATAATAAATATGCCATGACTGACTGCGTTATGTCTGTTATGACCGGTATGGTTAAAGAGGTCAGTGAAGCAAATGGGAATAAAGAATATTCACTGATATTTGAGGACCGAAATGTTACAAGTGAAAATTCTTCACCGGATGCTGTTAAAAAGCTCGCTGAAATGATGCTTAATGAAAAAACAAGTGCAGGAATAATAGCCGTATTTTACGGCGAGGGTGTTTATGAGAATGAAATAAATGAACTGACGGATTTTATATCTAAAAAGTATGAAGATGTAGATATTGAAATATATAAAGGCGGTCAGCATAAGTACAGATATATAATAGGTGTTGTTTGATATGGAACCAAAAGACAGTATTGAAGTAATAAAAAATATAGGAAAAACGAGAGCTGCAAAGCTTAACAAGCTGGGGATAGAAACAGTTGAGGATCTTGTGGAATACTATCCCAGAGATTATGAGGACAGGAGCACATATGTAGCTGTTGACGAGGCGGAGCCTGGAAAGGTAAACACAATAAGGGGCAGGGTTTACGGAAAGGCTGAAGCAAAAAAAATAAGGTCAATGACAATTGTAAATGCCAGAATAACTGACGGAAAGGGATTTATTGAGTGCGTATGGTATAATCAGCCTTATATTAAAAATCAGCTTACCCCGGGAAGGGAATACAGCTTTACAGGAAGAGTGACCGAAAAGTTTGGCAGAATACAAATGGAGTCTCCTGATTATGAACCTGTAAATGAAAACAGTCTTAATACGGGACGCATTGTGCCTGTATATACTGTGCCTGATAAAATGTCTCAGAAAATAATAAGAGGCTGTATAAAAGAAGCGATGGATTCTGTTGAAGGTACTCTTGATGAATATATGCCACACAGTATTCTGGAAAAACATAACCTTTGCAGCAGGGATTTTGCAGTAAAAAACATTCATTTTCCTGAAAGTGATACAGCCTTTTTTAAAGCAAGAAGGCGTCTTGTGTTTGATGAGCTTTTATTTTTGCAGCTGCATCTGCTGGAATTAAAAGGTAATGTGTGCGGTAAGAAAAGCAATGTTGAAATAAAAGATTATGGCGACAATGAAATAAGGGAGAAAATAGGATTTAAACTGACAGATGCACAGGAAAAAGTCCTTGACGAAATAAAGTCGGACTTTAAAAAAGGGTTTGTAATGAACAGACTTATACAGGGTGATGTGGGGTCAGGTAAAACGGCTGTTGCTATGATTGCAGCATATATTGCTGTGAATAACGGGTATCAGGCTGTGCTTATGGCACCGACAGATGTTCTTGCAAATCAGCATTACAGGAGCTTTAAAAATGTATTTGAACCTCTTGGCATAAAATGTGAGCTTCTTACAAGCGGACTTAAAAAGAGAGAAAAGGAAAGGGCATATGATAACATTGAAACAGGATACAGCAAAATAGTAATAGGCACTCATGCACTTATACAGGACAAAGTGAAATACAGTAACCTTGGACTTGTAATAACAGATGAGCAGCACCGCTTTGGCGTAAGGCAGAGAGAAATGCTTGCCAATAAGGGCAATGACCCTCATGTTCTTGTAATGACAGCAACGCCTATTCCAAGAACTCTTGCCCTTATACTTTACGGCGATCTTGATATTTCAATTATAGACAAGCTGCCGCCGGGAAGACAAAAAATAGATACCTTTGCTGTAAATCACAGCTATTATCAGCGGCTTTATGCTTTCATAAAAAAGGAGGCGGCAAAGGGAAGGCAGGCTTATATAATATGTCCTATGATAGAAGAAAATGATAAATCAGAGCTAAGGGCTGTTATAAGTTATACGGAAGAACTTGACAGAAATATTTTGCCGGAGCTTAAAGTAAGCTGTGTACACGGCAAAATGAAAAACGATGAAAAACAGGAAATTATGGAAAGTTTTGCTAAGGGAGAGATTGATGTACTTGTTTCTACAACAGTTATAGAAGTTGGGATAAATGTGCCTAATGCTACACTTATGATTATTGAAAATGCTGAAAGATTTGGGCTGTCTGCTCTTCATCAGCTTAGAGGAAGAGTTGGCAGAGGAAGTGAGAAAAGCTATTGTATTCTTGTAAGCGATACAAAAAACAAAACATCAAAGGAAAGGCTTGAAATAATGTGTAAAACAAATGATGGTTTTGTAATATCGGAAAAAGATCTGACACTTAGAGGTCCTGGGGATTTTTTCGGAACAAGACAGCATGGTCTGCCTGAAATGAAAATTGCTAATTTATACAAGGATATTGATATACTAAAAGAAGTGCAGGAGACGGCAATAGAACTTTATAAAAAAGACAGTGAGCTTAAATCTGTAGAAAATTCACTACTGAGAAATAAAATTTTTGATATATTTACGACAAAAGTTAAAAAAATTTGTTTATAGTGAAATAAACTGTTTACTTCCGGGGCTTTTTTATGTATAATAACATATGCGGATGGAAAATTCCGTGAAGTGGAATTTTCTGTAATGTTTTTCGAGCCTTTGAACTGCACCGAAAGTGCTGAACTGCACCGAAAGATTTATCCGGGTTGCATGGGCGAGCAGCATTGCGAAGCAATGGGACCAGCCGGGCACACCGAAGGTGAAAATGCTGAATTTGCAGTATTCAAAGAAGCAAGGTTTCTGCGAGGAAAACATACTTAATCAAAAATTGCTGAATCTTAATATTTTATCATAATAAAAAGTACAGGTGGAAAATATATGAGAGTAATATCAGGATCTGCAAGGGGACATAAACTTAAGGCTCCGGAGGGCTTGACAACACGCCCCACAACAGATAGAATAAAGGAGTCCCTTTTTAATATTATTGCTGCGGATTTATATGAATGCAGATTCCTCGATCTTTTCAGCGGCAGTGGTGGAATTGGTATCGAGGCCTTGTCAAGAGGTGCAGAAAAGGCTGTATTTGTTGACAGGGATAAAAATAGCATTTCTGTTATAAAAGATAATCTCAGGGCTACAAAGTTTGAAAATAAAGCTGTGGTTATGAATTGTGACATAGTTTCTGCAATTTCAAAACTGGGAAGCCTTGGAGAAAAATTTGATATTATATTTATGGATCCGCCATATAATAAGGGTTTTGTTAAAAACACACTTACATACATTGTCAGGGAAAATATACTTTCGGAAACAGGTTATATTATAGCTGAACAGTCCCGGGAGGATGAAGTGCCGAATGTTCCCGGACTTGAAGTTGTAAGAATAAAAGACTATAAAATAACTAAAATGACATTTCTGTCCCGGGCAGAAGGGGAACTGGGGGATTAAATATGCATATTGCTGTATATCCTGGAAGTTTTGACCCGACTACAAACGGTCATCTGGATATAATAAAGAGAGCTGCCAAACTTTGTGACAAGCTTATTGTTGCGGTACTTGAAAATCCTGCAAAAAAGCCTTTGTTTACAGTTGAAGAAAGAGTGGCACATCTGGAAGAGATACTTAAAGGTTTTGAAAATGTAGAAGTTCAGTCTTTTTCAGGACTTCTTGTTGATTTTGCAAAAAGTGTAGGATCGAATATTGTGGTGAGAGGGCTGAGAGGTGTTACAGACTTTTCTTATGAGTTTCAGATGGCACTTACTAACCGTGCTCTAGACAATGAAATTGAAACATTGTTTATTTCCGCTGATACACAGTATCTTTTCTTTAGCTCGAGCCAGGTTAAGGAAATTGCATTTTTTGGCGGCAATATTGATAATATGGTGCCTCAGATCATAAAAGAAGAAATAAAAAGGAAATTGAATGAATAGAGTTATTAGTTTTAGGAGGAATAAAAATGGAATCTTCAGTTTATACATTGTTAGAAAGTCTTGAGGATGTTTTGGAAAAAGCCAAGCAGTCACCCTTATCTTCAAGCGTAAAGGTGTCAAGAGAAGAAATATTTGAAATAATAGAGGGTATTCGTCTTGCACTGCCACAGGAAATAAAGCAGGCACAGAGAATTGTTCATAACAGCGAGTCAATTATTGACAATGCCCATGCCAGTGCAAACGGTATTATTAATGCTGCCAATGAAACAGCTGAAAAAATGACAATGGAGCATGAAATAACCAAAAGAGCTCAGGAAGAGGCAGAGGCTATTATAACAGATGCCAGAAACAAGGCTGAAGATATGCGTATGGGTGCAATTGAATATGCCGACCAGATGCTTGAGAACACTGAAAATCAAATAAAGTCTGTTCTTGACAACTTCAGCAAGAGAGCAAATAATGTTATGGATTTCCTTTCAAAGGAAACAGATGCTATATTCAGTGAAAGAGAAGCATTAAGAGATCTTGCAGCCCAGAATTCACTTGTTCCTTATAATGACTCACAGAAATAAATATAAATTTAAATTTAATTTAAAGGGTGCCGATGGTAAGCAGTTTATCGACACCCTTGTTGTGCGTAATGAGGCTTAGTATAATATTTTATGGAGTCAGGAGTTAAATTAACATATATCATAATTTACAATAAATAATGCAGTAACTGTAATGGGCAGAATTTATCACTATTAATATGATATTAATTATTAATTGTTAACGCTGTAAAGCAGAGAAAAAAGGCAATTATTCCCTGAAAGAACTTTGAAAGTATGTATTTTTTCACTGAAAGATCAGTTGAGGAAATATAGCCGATACTCTGGGAGTGTATTGAAATGCCGCCAAAGGCAATTATACCGCTTATAAGGCTTAAGGAAAGAGGGGTTTTGAAAGTAAGTTCTTTGCAGCCGTTTGTTATTTCAAGTGCTCCGAATATAAGAGCTTTTATATAAGTGTTTATATTTAACGGAGTGAGAAATGCCTTTAGTATTGAACATATTATTGAAAAAAATACTATATAACCACCTACAAGAACAATTGCTTCTATGCTGTTATATATACTGTTTTTCAGCTCTTTTCCTATGTTAAATGTTTTATGAAAATCTATATATGTGTTTTGGGATTTTGGCTTTGGGAGGAGCAGTCCTATAATAAGGGCAGATGTATAATGTATTGCAAGAAGAAAAAAGCCTGTGCTCCTGCTTTTTAAAAGTCCTGTTCCTACTGTTCCTATTATGAAGAGAGGACCGGAGTTATTTGTAAATGAAATCAGGTATTGAGCTTCTTTTTTGTTAATTTTCTTTTCCAGATAAAGTTCGCTTACCAGTTTTGCTCCCATAGGATAGCCTGTCAGGAATCCGCTTACTGCTGCAAAAATTCCATAACTTGATAACCTGAAAATTTTATTGCTTACAGGGCTTAGAATTTTTGAAAGTATTAAGGGGAATGGTGTTGCTTTCAGAAGATTTATACTTATCATAAAGGGCAGAAGTGCCGGAAGTACGAAATTGAACCATAAAATAAGTCCGTTTTTTACAGAATTCATAATTTCTTTTGGAAAGATTAGTATTATTAGATTGAAAAATAAAACAAAAATTGTTATAATAGATATATGTATGTTCTTTTTTATGATTTAACACCTCACTGAATGATCCATAGGTCAGAAGTTTTTAACCATTTGATACTATAATGTTTTATGTGGCTTTAAAAGCATTTTGGTTTAGGTTTGTTTTTATAAAAGCATTATCTAAACCCGGTATCATTAAAGTATATGTGTTAAGTATAAAATTATGAATATATTGATAGGTTTGGATAAATTATGGGGGAGGCATAATTGTGTTTGGTAAAAAAAGCAACTCTAAAAGCAACAGTAAAAAGAGTAGTGTGAATACAAATAACAAAGCAAAAACTTCTACTAAGCACAATGAAAGCAGAAGCTTAAATACAGGGAGCGTAAATGGCAGACGGACTTTGCCCGAACTTCCAAAAAGAAACAGTGATAGCAGAAGTTACAGTTCCGGATATGGATATTCCGCCGGAAGTTTCAGAAACATGAGCGGTTATTACGGACAGCAGTCAAGAAACAATGACAGGTCAGTAAACAATGGAACAGGTAACAGAATAAATACAGGAAACAGAAATACAAGAAATTATTACAGTGACTATAACAATGTTGATATACCTGTAAATAATAAAAAGGATAAAAGCAATAAAAAAACAGAACGAAAGAAAAGAAGTGCTGCAATAGGTGCCGCAGGTGCTCTTATTGGCGGAGTTGCATCAGCTGTAAAGGGTGGCAGAAGAAAAAATTCAAAAGTTATAAATAACAAAACGGTTTCCATGAAAAGAAACAGTGTTGCTTTACCTATATTTATATTTTTCATTCTTTTGTGCTTTATATATATTATAGGCTCTTCTGTAAACTTCCTTACTAAGAAGATTGTAAGTTATGATGTGCTCTCCTATGGAACAATAGATACTCCGAAATCAGCAAATGCAATTATTGTACGAAGTGAAAAGGTATATACTACAGACAAAGATGGAGTAATATCATATGAGGTTTCTGATAATGAAAAGGTCAAAAAGGGCAGTATTGTATGCAGTATTAAAGATGAGGCTATAGTTGAACAGATGCAGGAAACTCTTGACGATATAAATGAACAGATAATGAAAATACAGTCAGAGAGAAAAGACATATCTGTGTATTCTGAGGATATTAAAAAGTATAATTCACAAATCAAAGAGATTATTGATGAAAATGCTCTTGATTATGCCTATATGAAGCTTGGCAACATATATGAGCTTGAAAATAATATTCAAACTCAGCTTGATACAAGAAATCAGTATCTGCTTACTGAAAACAGTGATGCCTTAAGCGATCTTGTTGCACAGAGAAAAGAACAGGAAAGCAAGCTTAATGAAAACATAAGTAATATTACAGTTGATGAAAGCGGTATTGTATCTTATTACATAGACGGACTTGAAGAGGAACTTACGCCTGAAAATATGACAAGTATTACAAAGGACATGATAAATGATACCGTTAAAGCTGAAAGCAGTTTTAAGAGCAGTGTTAAGGCTGATTCACCTGTTTTTAAACTTGTTACGTCAAATACATGGTATATTGTTACATATATTAAAAGTGACTATATAGATGGCTGGGAAAAAGGTGATACAAGGTCTTTATATATAAAAGACAGTAATGGAAAAGAGCATAAGCTTGATGCATATATTGAGGAAATGTCATCGGATACTGACTCAAGCGAAAAGTTTGTAATATTCAAACTTACAAGAGATATGCTTGATTTTATAAATACAAGAAATATTACAATTGAAACTGAGGGATCAGAAATGGGGTATAAAATACCTAATGATGCAATTGTTGAAGAAACACTTATGAAAATACCGACAGCTTATGTTGATGCTGACGGATATGTGCTTAAAGTTGAAAACGGAACTACTAAGAAAGTGGCTGTAAGTATTTCCGGAACTGATCCTGATGATTCAAATTATTGTTATACACCTGTTCAGCTTGGTGTTATAAATGTAGGAGATACAATAAAATCTCAGGATAGTGATGAAACATTTGTTATTTCAGATGTACTAAACACAAAAGGTATATATGTTATAAATACGGGTATAGCTGAGTTTAAAACTATCAATCTTACAAATTCTGTGTCAAACAGTACGCACACAATATTGGATCCAAGCTATAATACCAACATTTATATTTACGACAGGATTATGACAGATCCGAGAGATGTTGAAAAACAGCAAATGGTTTATGAATAAGAGGTAATTTAAATGAGCAGTATTAAAGAAAATTTAGAGTACATCAATGAAAAAATTAAAACAGCTGCAGAGAAAAGCGGAAGAAAAAGAGAAGACATTCTTCTGCTTGCAGTGTCAAAGACTGTTGATGTGCCAAGAATAAAGGAAGCTGTTGAACTGGGGCTTATTGATCTGGGTGAAAATAAGCCCCAGGAAATAAATTGGAAATACTATGAAATTGAAAATGTAAGGTGGCATCAGATCGGTCATTTGCAGACAAATAAGGTAAAATACATTATTGATAAGGTTTGCCTTATACATTCAGTGGACAGTATGAGGCTTGCAGAAGAAATAAATAAAAAGGCTGCGGCAAAGGGAATTGTAATGGATATTCTTGTTGAAATAAATATTGCAGGAGAAGAGGCAAAACATGGTGTTCCTCTTAATGAGGCGGAAGCACTGGCTGTTGAAATAAGCTCCCTTGAAAACGTAAGGGTAAAAGGACTTATGACAGTTGCTCCTTTTGTTGAAGATCCTGAAGAAAACAGGAAATATTTCAGACAGATGAAAAAATTATTTGATGATATTGACAAAAAAAGCTATAATAATATAGATATGAAATATTTGTCAATGGGTATGACAAATGATTATGAAGTTGCTGTTGAAGAAGGTGCAAATATTGTAAGAATAGGCACAGGACTTTTTGGAGCAAGAGATTATTCAAAATAAAAGAATTAATATATAAGGATTTAGGAGGAAATAATAAAAATGGCAGAGCTTTGGGAAAAGTTTAAGACACTGGTGATGGGTACCCCTGATGATTATGATGAGGAATATGATGAATATGATGAGTACGATGATGAATATGATGATTATGAGGAAACCAGAAATACTAAGCCCAGATTTGACTTTATGAAAAACTTGAGAAAGTCAAATGATCATCAGGAGCGTGAAGAAGAGGAAAGAACTTCATACCGCAGCAATTTTTCTGCTGTAAGAGGAAATAATGTTATAGACATTAATGCTAAGGTGAAAATGAGTGTGGTTGTAGCATCTCCGCAGTCACTGGAAGCTGCAAGTGATGTTACTGTTGATCTTAGAAATAAGAAAACCGTTATTGTAAATCTTGAGGGGATGGAAAAGGAAACTGCACAGAGAATAACTGACTTTTTAAGCGGGTCATGTTATGCTTTAGGCGGATCTATACAGCCTATTTCAAACAGAATTTACATTATAGGACCTTATGATGTTGCTATTACGGGAGAGTTTAAGGAAGAACTGGCTGCAAGCGGTATTAACCTTCCAAGCTCTGTATTTCGTCAGAAGCGTTATTAATTAATAAAAGGAGAGATGTTAATGAGTATGGCTGCTGTTTTAATTCTGGCTTTAAGAATTTTTTATGAAATACTTTCATTTGCAATTCTTTTGAGATGTATAATTTCGTGGCTGCCGTTAAATAGAAATAATATTTTTGTAAAAATTATATATACCCTTACAGAACCAATTCTGGCACCTGTAAGAAGGCTTATTGACAAGTCGCCTCTGGGCGGAGGAATGATGGTTGACTTTTCTCCTGTTATTGCGTATTTTCTGCTTTATTTAATATACAGCATACTTATAAGAATTGTAATAAGTATATTTTAATTAATGGTTATGTTTGGAAAAGAAATTTTAAAAGGAATTAATGATGAAACTGACAGGCTTGAAACAGCAAAAGCTATGGACAAGCTTGAAACGGCTCTTATAACATATACGCCGTGTTTTACAGAATTTATGGATCCCTATAGAGCACATTCAATAGAAAATCTGCTTTGGGGCAATTGTAAAATTATGTTATGGGGCGGATATACAGAGAGTGAAAGAGTAAAAATAGGATTTTTTCCGGAATTTACGAAACCTGCTGAAGATGCTTTTGATATTGTTCCTGTTGAAATGAGCTATAGAAGACAGTTCAGCAGGGAGCTTACTCACAGGGATTTCCTTGGCTCAATTCTGGGACTTGGAATAACAAGAGAAAAAACAGGGGATATAATTGTTGAGGAAAGCAGAGCTATTGCTTATGTTGACAAGGCTATTGCCGATTATATTGTTATAAATCTTGAAAGAGTGGGACATACAAAGGTAGATGTGAAAATTGCCGAAGATTTTGTGCCTAAGGTAAAGGTTGGAAATGAAAAAAATTTTACCGTCTCCAGTTTAAGACTTGATGCTGTTTTGGGAGGAGCACTGAATATATCCAGAAGCAAAACGGCTGAATATATAAAAGGTGAAAAGGTTTTCATAAACTGGAAAAAAGAAGTATCAACATCCCATAATGTAAAAGAGGGGGATGTGATCACTCTCAGAGGTATAGGAAGAGTCAAAATTAATGAGGTTGGCGGTAATACTAAAAAGAATAGAATTATTTTAAGTGTGATAGTTTATAAATAGGGGCAATTCCCGCAATTCCGGAATAACAGTTCCTTAAAAAGAGCCTTTATTCTATAAAATTTGGTAAGGAAAATCGGGATATGATGTTGATTGATAATCGACACTGTAAAAGTTAGCTGACGCTAAGATTAATTTGAATATAATTTGATTAAGAAAATAATATAATTACATATTATAAATTATAAAGGAGGTCTTTGGTATGGCAGGATTGACACCTATGGATATTGAAACTGTGGAATTTAAAAAAACACCTTTTAAGGGATATTCAAGTGAAGAAGTTGATTTATTTCTTGATAAGGTAATCATGGAGTTTGAAAAGATATATACTGAAAATTCTAAACTTCATGATAAGCTTAATGCACGTGATGAAGTTATTAAACATTATAAGGAGCTTGAGGAAACAATAAAAAGTTCTATTGTAAGGGCAGAAAAAACTGCTGATGAAACAGTTAAAAATGCCGATTCCACTGCGGAACAGACGATAAAAAATGCTGAATTAAGGGCACAGAATATAATTTCCGGGGCACAGAAGCAGGCCGAGGATATGTTAAAGGAAGCAAACGGTGAGCTTGCAGAAATAAAATCAATGGTGGCCAGTGCAACGGCTGAATATGTAAGAGTTAAAAATCTTCTTAAAAATATGCTTAAAACACAGATGAATATTCTTGAAAGCAGCAGGGAAGATTTTGAATCTAAATATGAGAATGAATACAGCGAAACTGCTAATGAAAGCGAAGAAAATGAAATCGACAATTAAGGTGAAGTTATGAAAGTTTTAAGTGTAGATACAGGAAGAACTGTATATCCTATTTACATAGATGATAATTATGACGGACTGATAAATGCCTTTGAAGAAGCAGGGCTTACAGATAGAAGTTTGTGTATAATAACTGATACAAATGTGGCACCTTATTATCTTGAAAAGGTTGAAAATATACTTAAGGGACATTTTACAAAGGTATGCTCCTATGCTTTTGCTGCAGGAGAGAACAGTAAAAATATGGAAACAATAATGGACTTTTATAAATTCTTTATTGAAAACCATCTTGACAGAAAATCTGTTCTTGTTGCATTAGGAGGCGGTGTTGCAGGAGATATGTGCGGCTTTGCTGCAGCAACATATATGAGAGGCATTTCTTTTGTGCAGATGCCTACTACTCTTTTGTCACAGGTTGACAGCAGTGTTGGAGGCAAAACAGGCATAGACTTTATGGGAAATAAAAATATGATAGGTGCCTTTTATCAGCCTGAGTTTGTGTATATAAATACAGATACATTAAAAACTCTTCCTTACAGAGAGGTGGCGGCAGGTATTGCCGAAGCAGTGAAGTACGGATATATTATAGATAAGGATTTTCTTGATTACTTTATGGAAAATAAAGAAAAAATCAAAAAACTTGATTCTGAGGCTGTTAATACTGTTATTTATTTATCCTGCAAGGCTAAGGCTGATGTTGTGGGACAAGATGAAAAGGAGCAGGGCTTAAGGGCAATACTCAATTTCGGACACACCTTTGGTCATGCAATAGAAACTCTTTCTGATTTTACTATGCTTCATGGTGAATGTGTGGGCATAGGTATGCTTTCAGGACTTTATTTTTCTGCCCAAAGAGGTATGATAGATGAAAATGAAATTGAAAAGTGTGAGGACCTTCTTAAGTTTTTTGAACTGCCGGTGAGAATAAAGGACTACAGTGTGGCTGATATTCACAGGCAGATGTTCAATGATAAGAAAACAAAAAACGGTGTTATTAATATAGTGGCTCTGGAAGAAATCGGAAAGGCTTATATTGATAAGACAGCAACCGAAAAGGAAATTGAAAATGCTGTTAAATATGTAATTGAAGGATAAATTGAAATTATGTTAAGGAGCGGTATTGTTTGATTACATTAACTGCTCCTTTTCTGTAAAGCGGAGGTTTTATTATGATTTTAATGCCTTTGGTGTTTTGTGCAATACTTATAATGATTGATCAGGGAATAAAGTATATTACTGTTTTGGGACTTAAGCCTGTAGGCAGTGTTGACATTATAAGCGGTTTTTTTAGTCTGACATATGTTGAGAACAGAGGGGCTGCCTTTGGTATGCTTCAGGGAGGAAAATGGCTTTTTGTTGTGCTTACTGTTGTTGTATGTATTGTATGTGCAGTATACTATGTAAAGCTTGCAGAACAAAACAGACTTCTTATAGTCAGATCTGCAATTGTTCTAATATGCGGAGGAGCTATAGGTAATATGATCGACAGGCTTTTCAGAGGATATGTAGTGGATATGCTTGATTTTAACATATTTGGCTATGATTTTCCTGTTTTCAACTTTGCCGATATATGTGTTTGTATAGGAGCTTTTCTGCTTGTTGTTGGAATAGTGTTTTTTGACAGGGAGGAAAAGGAGCGATGAATGTATACACTGCTGAAAAAACTGATGTAAATAAAAGAATTGACTTGTATCTCAATGAAGAACTTGACGAAGTATCAAGGTCTGCAATTCAGAAGCTTATAGAAAAAGAAAATGTTACTGTAAACGGTAAAGGAGTAAGCAAAAATTATAAGCTGAGAGAGGGAGATACAATAGAAGTAGAAATTCCTGAACCTGAAGGCATAAATATTGAGGCTGAAAATATTCCTCTTGATATTTTGTATGAAGATGATGACCTCATTGTTGTAAACAAGCCTCAGGATATGGTTGTGCATCCTGCACCGGGACATTACAGCGGTACTCTTGTAAACGGACTTATGTATCACTGCGGTGATAATCTTTCAGGTATAAACGGTGTCTTAAGACCGGGAATAGTACACAGAATAGACAAGGATACAAGTGGTGTACTTGTTATAGCAAAGTCTGATCTGGCTCACAGAGAACTTAGCAGACAGCTTGCGGAGCACAGCATGACAAGAATATACAATGCTGTTGTTTACAACGGCTTTGAGGAAGATGAAGGAACAGTTTCAACTCTTATAGGGCGATCACAGAATGACAGAAAGAAAATGGCCGTTTTAAAAAGCGGAGGAAGAAATGCTGTAACTCATTACAGAGTTTTAAAGAGAATGGGCAAGTTTACACTTGTAGAACTTAAGCTTGAAACAGGGAGAACTCACCAGATAAGAGTACATATGGCACATATAGGGCATCCCCTTTTAGGTGATCCTGTTTACGGACCTAAAAAACAGATATTTAATTTGCAGGGACAAGTGCTTCATGCAAAGGTTCTGGGTTTTGTTCATCCAAGAACAGGGGAGTATATGGAGTTTTCAACAGAACTGCCTGAATACTTTAATAAACTTGCAGACAGACTTGAAAAAATGAACTGACGGGGTGATAAAAGTGATAAATATGAAGGACCCTAATGATATGGAAAGGTTTCACGATACCTGCGAAGATACAAGGACAGAAGAACAGATCATATGGGAGGAAGGACTGTTAAGAAACAATCCCTTATTAAAAAAGTGGGAGCGTAATTTCGGTAAAAATGGTTTTTACAAATTTGGTAAAAAAATAAGTGCAATTCTTATGCTTATGTTTTTGTGGACAGGGTTTTCAATTATCATTGGGAATAATGGTATGGAAATGCTTTTGAATATCCTTGCCGCTGCTGCTGTAAATGCCGGAAGCATATGGCTTTACAGGCAGAAAGAAGCAGATGGTAAATTTACAGTTTTAAATATGGTATATATTGCAGGCTGTTGTGTTTTCACTTTTTTATTTTACAGGTATATGGATTTTGTTTTTGGATATTTTGGACATGCTATGTTTTTAAGTCTGTATTATGGTTTGTATTTTATAAGCAAAAATATGGCTGTAATTTTAAGAATTGTAATATCTGCTGTTGTGATTTATAATCTTGTAAGATATAATACAGATAAAAAAGCAGTTGATGTTTCAGGTGCTGTATTTAGTGTTATATCGATACTGACAGGTTTTATTTTCAAATTTTTTATGTCAGGAAACTTTGTTATTTATAATATTTGTATATGTATTTTGATTGTAACGGCAGTTGGGGGATTTTTGCTTTATATATGTAACAAAAACAGATTTATGAGAAATGTTACACTTGGGTTTTCATTTGTATCTCTTATGGAAGTTATTGGAAGTTATGCTGTTGAAATGGGAATTATGGAACAGTATATTGAGAATGGAGTTTTTTAAAATTAATAAAAAGTATTAAAAAAAGCTTTTCATTACGAAAAGCTTTTTTTAATATATATTAAATTTGATTTAATGCCTGTTCGATGTCAGCAATAATATCATCGGCATTTTCAATACCTACTGACATTCTTATAAGCTCAGGCTTAACACCGCAGTCAACAAGCTGCTGGTCTGTAAGCTGTCTGTGAGTTGAAGATGCAGGGTGGAGAACACCTGTTCTGGCATCGGCAACATGGCACACAATATTTGCAAGCTTTAAGCTGTCCATAAACTTAACTGAAGCATCTCTTCCGCCTTTTGGTCCGAAAGCTATAACACCGCTGCAGCCCTTTGGAAGATATTTCTGTGCTAATTCATAGTCCGGACTTGACTTTAAGCCCGGATAACTTACCCATGCAATTTTATCGTTGTTTTCAAGATATTCTGCAACCTTTAAGGCATTTGAGCTGTGTCTTTCCATTCTTAAGTGAAGGGTTTCAAGTCCTAAATTGAGAAGGAAACAGTTCATAGGAGCAGGTGCTGAACCTAAATCTCTCATTAACTGTACTCTTGCCT
>CAZGIC010000035.1:0-17568 GCA_964526435.1 uncultured Lachnospiraceae bacterium
CAGGGCAGACCAGGGACTTTCACCCATTAGAAACGTGCGCCGCCAGGCGCACTATAAAAAAGAGCAGGACATTGTAATCCTGCTCTTAAATTATGTCAATAATAAAAGAGTTTCGTTCCTAACAGCACTCCTAGGAAATTACTCCGTGGTCTGTCACCCTTAAATAAAAAGGTTCAAGGTTACTGGTTTGAACTCATTTAAAAATTAAAATACTTTTAACCTTTTTTCTTTTAATTTTCTCATTTATTATAAAGTATATTATTAATAAATCCAAAATTTAATTAGATAAGGAAAGGGGAGTATTGTAAAATACTTCCCTTCATAAAATTATTATTTAGAATTACGTCTCTGCAAATACATGCCCGGTAAAATTCTGTTAATACTATCCAATAATCCATCAGCATCATTTACACCGTGCATATTAATTTCGCCTATAGAAAAGCTATTTACACTATTGTCAAGGCTTTGTGCTGTCGGCACATCATTAATAAAGTTATGCAACATACTATTCTGTATATTATCTGCTGTAAGAGTATTTAAGTCAATAATTGAATCATTATTAAGCAAGTCATACCATGGACTATTTTCAGAATTCAATTCAACTAAATCCTCCATACCACTAATAAGCGATTTAACCTTATCGGCAGTTACAACAGTTTCACCACCATTCATAGCCATCAATTCCGCACCGTTTTCACCTACAAGTGCTAAACCAGCCTTGGCGTTGTCAGTACCTTTTGCATATTGAGCAAGAGTAGGAGCATCTGTGCCTCCGCCATACTGTGCTTTTGCTACATAGTATGTGCTACCTGATTTATATATGAAGGCACAATAAGGGGTACTTTCACTAAGTTTTCCTGTAACAGAACTGCTATTAAGTGCTTCAGTCTTAGAGTCAAATATTGACAAGTAATAAGTACGTCCGCTTTCTTCACTTGCCCATTGCCTAGCAAAATTCCTTGCGGCTGTCATTTTATCATTATCACTCAAAGTACTAGTAGAAGTACTTGTACTACTGCTTCCGCTTGATGAGCCACTGCTACCGGTATCATCGTCATCATCACTATTACCACTGCTTGTTTGATTATTAAGTGCAGTTGTAATGCCTAAAATTGCACTTACAGCACCTTCTGTTAATTGACTCCAATCTAAACCTGCAAGTATACTAGGTAATTCATCAACAAAGGTTTGAATAAGCCCCGGTATACTTTCATAGTCACCGACTTTAAATAATTCAACAATTTTTGCATATAGTTCATCAAAGGCTGTTTCCGTATTCTCAATTGCAGTTATTTGGGCTTCAAGATTTGCAATTGTCGAATTTGCAGCCTCTTCTTCAGCTTCTATCTGGTCTTCTAAAGCTTCTATTCTTTTATTAATATAGCCTTCAATAGTGCTTTCAGTTCTATAATATCCGTTTGCCAGCTTCTGTAATAAGCTTAAACTAAGACTAGTAGCTTGTGCCTGATAGTCAACACCCAATAATTCCTGTGCTGCCATATCATTAACCATATCAGAATATTGCTTCGTTACCTCATTAAGCTTATCCAGATAATTCTGTAACGCTTCAATTCTATCCTCATATGATTTAATCTCTAAGTCACGCTGTTCTTCAAGTAATTCAATAGCTCTTTCCTGTGATATTTCTCTGTATGTATCTTCATATTCAGATCGTGCATCATCAACATCACTTTGATTAGCCATATATACGAATTTACCGTTGCTATAGATTAATGATGTTTTTTGTGACTGTGCCTGTTCCAGCCTAGCTTTTGCCTCTAATAAAGATATTGTTCTTTCTGTCTCCGTATTTACTTGCTTTACGGCATCTATTTGGTCATCCCAATATTCCTGAGCACTTTCTTTACTTTCTTCAAGAGCATCTATCTGTTCATTGACAACTTTCTTAACTGCTTCTAAAGCATTACCCCAAGCCTCAAGTTCATCTTCAAGCAATTCTTTCTGTTCTTCAAGGGCATCAATCTGCTCTTGCAATTCATCAGTTATTTCTTCTGTTGTTTCCTGAATTTCATCAATCTGGTCTTGAATTTTATCAATTTCCATTTGTTTTAATGATTCTGCAAGAGATTTAATACTGGATAATATACTTGATAAACTTGATTTTAATTCCTGTGAACCTTCTACCCATTCATCCCAAGTAATTAAACCGGCTTCAAGTTGTCTGTCAAGTTCTTTTTGCTCTGATAGGATTTGATTATATAATTTAAGCTGTATTTGAATTTGATTATTTGTTTCCTTAATACGGTTATCATAATCATCATCACCATACATACTCAATATCCATTCAGAATCTTCAAGTGCCTGCTCAATTAATTCTCTTTGTGCGTCAAATGCTTCCTGATAAAGAGCAGCTATTTCACTATTTGTTTCACGCCACTGTTCCTGAAGCTCTCTAATCTCTTCTGAATCATCATCATAACCATTTTCTCTATAGAGATTAGCCATTTCGTGTAAAATGTCTTTTTGCTCTTCTAAAAGAGCTATTCTTTGCTCGATGGTATTAACATCACCCTCAAGTAAACTGCTGGTAAACTCATTATCACTAAGCTTCTTTTCAAGGGCATCTAAAGATGTTTGGAAAGCTGTGCTATCGTTATATTCATATCTTCTGAACCAGTTTAATAATCCCTCATCTTGATTATTCCAAGCATCTACAAATGCCTGAGCACTTTCATAGCCATATTGTGCCGCTAATTCAGATACTCCCGATAATTCTCCCTCATAATAATCTTCTATGGCAGCCGTTACTTTTTTCAGCTTTGTCTGATCCCAAACTATGGTCAGCTCTGCTTCCATAGACATCATTTCACTATAAGTGCTTTCTAATGAAGATGTATAAGATTGAATTTTATTTAATTCATTTTGTAAATCTGACTTTGCATCTTCATCTGTTGCTGCCGCTATTGCATCTTCATACTTTTTCTGTATTTGCATCTGCAATGTTTTATCATTGATAATTTCAAGAGCAGACATACCTGTATATTCCGGTACAAGTTCAACAAGGGCATTAAGATTGTCCTGCAAGTCAAGAGCCAGTTCATTATGTGTGTCTACAAAATTCTTAGCATACTTTTCTGTTGATGCTGTCAGCCTTTTGCGTAGAATTTCCGCCGCTTCATCATTGCCTTGTTCTACAGCCTGCTCATATTGATTATATATATTGTCTAAATTATCTCTAAAATATGAAAGGGTTGATGACATAGACTCACGATGAGCATCCCATTCATTATAAATATTATCATTAGTGCTTGCTTTTGTAGATTTACTACTAGAGCTATCGGTATTAACATTTACAGTTTCTATATTGTCTGTTATTATAGGAGCATTGCTAGTGCCGGGCATACGAATGGAGCTTGAATTCGTACTAGCATTTAAATATCCACTTCGTGCATTACCTTGTGCTAAAGCTTTGCCTCTGCCTGTGACGTATCCTTTGTTTAAAAGCGATTCTGTCTGCAAGTGATTGAATACAATGTCACCTTTCTTCAAGTTGACAAATTCAGCACCATTATCACCAACAGAGTAATAATGATTTCCTCTTCAATTGTGTTTTCACTAATTCGCTACATTAGTGAGAAAGTATAAAACTTTCCTCATACTTTCATATGAGTTCAGACTATATCTTCGTGTGAATTTAATAAACATTTGATTAATACATAAACTACTTTGTCAACCATTTTCCTTAATATTAAATAATTATTTTATATAATTTTTATATGCTTTTTCTAATAATAAAAAATCATTGCATCGTTTTCCTAAAGCTGTCGAATTGCCATTTTTAATTTTATGTTTATATACATTTTTAGCATTTTTTCTTATTTTCTCTTGTATAGATTTTATAAATCGATATTCAGAAAGTAAAAGATTTTTATATTTAATGTCTTTAATATTGCTTATATCAACATATGTATAATCTTTATTATGTACTGGAAACATATTATTAAGATTAATAACTGCATAATTTTTTATTTTTATAAAATCAATAGTTTCTTTCATAGTAATATGTTTTTCCTTAAAAGAAGACAAAGGAGCAAAATATTCTATATTATTTATAAAAAGTACAACACCTATATATTTTCTTTCATTCTTTTGGCTAGAATTTTTATTATAGAATAAATGTGGAGCATATTGTGTCAAATATTTTATGTAATTATTATTTACCTCATATAGTTTTATATTGTTCATTATTTTCTCCTTAAATAACATTAAGAGGTGAGATTACCTCACCTCTTAATGTTATCACTTCTTGAGTGGTAAAACACTCGCTTTTAAATTTCTTGTATTGAGTCAAGAGAAACTCACTTAATAACTTTCTCATTTATAGGGCTGAGATACACCCACTCTCATTTAATGGCTAATTTTAATGTTGTCTGCCAACGATAGCTAATGCTATAATAAATCAGATTTTAGTGTTAGCCCACTGAAAGGAGCACGCTCCCTTCTTCTAATATTATTATACATAAGAACAATAAATATGTCAATAATTTTAATAAAATTAAATTGAAATTTTTAAATTTTATTACAACTTTGTTTATCAATGCCTGAAGTTCATATATTGATTAGATTAATTTATTTCTCTGTTACTTTAATTACAAATTTACCATTTTTCAGTTCAACATCAAAATTATGAGCGTCAATATATTTAGTCCTCTCAATGACATCATCTGAAGGAGGAGTTCTTTTTAATTTTTTTCTAGTTACCCATGGAGTTTCTGAAGGTATTACATATCCTGCATATCCTGTTTCATTCATATTTTATTCACCTTGTAATAATTTATATTCTTATTTTTTTGTTTCAGAAATATCTTCTTTAAAAATTTTTACAAGTTCTGCTATAGATGTGTCAAATACATTTTTTACAATATAATTTAATACGGCAATCAATTCTACAATAATCGAAGTAATATATACACCAATAAAAGTAAATAATTGTTTTGCCATTTCAACATCGCTGCTTTCGTCTATAGCATACTCAAGTACCATATTTGTGAAAATATATAATGCCAAAAATTGAGCTATTAAAAAGAAAACCAACATACTTAGAAGTATTGATTTATGTATCCGTTTTACACGTTCATTCTTTTCTATTTGTGGGGATAAAGTTTCAACTAGGACTTTATTATTTGCATTTTTTATGTATTCCTCTGATTTTTTTATATCATTTTCTTTTATAATGAATTTTTTATGATTATTGTCTGCAACTATATTTTTTAATTTTATATTTTCTTGTAATTGAGCTATTTTATCCTCCAGAGTCATATATTAATCCTCGCTAAGTTTTGTATCCTTATAATAATCTAAGTTCAAATAATCCAAACGAGCAGCCATTACTGTAGTAGATACTCCAAATATCTTCGACAATGCTTCTAGTGATGGAATAATAAATTTATTATATATAGGCATTAATACATTTTCAGGTATCAATAATTCACCTGCAAATACATTAGCACTGTATTCTCTAATATTATCTGTTTGATTGATATTTCTAAATTCAATATGATTAATCTTTAAATCATCTGAATGTAAACAGCAATGTCCTAACTCATGTGCAATAGAAAAAAGCTGTCTGTTATAAGTGTCTCCTCTTCTATATAATATATATAAATCCTCATCATCTGAAAAAGCTGCACCTAATATACTTCCATATTCTACATTTTCAGATTTTTCTATATCAGTAAAATCTACTTCTACAGTAAATATACCAATCTTAGATAACAATTCCCCAATATCTATAGGTGGTTCAAGTTTTATATCGTATTCAAACAATAAATCATATGCTGATTTGTTTTTTATCTTTTTTAAAATTTCACACATAACAACCACCTCTTTATTTTTTATAAAATTTATATATATGATATTATTTTGCATAACAGACCTCTAAATATTAGAACTATAAATTATATATAAAATAATATCATATTTAAGCAACTAAGAAACAAAAAATCAATATACAAATTTTATTATATTTAACAAATTTTCTTTCTTTTTCTTTATTTTATCACATTTTACAATATTTGTCTATATTGCTGCAATAAATTTCTTGATTAAGTAATAATTTTTATTAAATTCACACGTTTACCATTTCGAGTGACCAATCGCTTGTCACTCTACTCCCTTACGGGATAGTCGTTGAAGTTTCTCCTATTCGGAGCTTACCTGCTGATTATCCATTAAAAAAGAGCAGGGGATTTAACCTCGTTCTCATGCAATTAATTTTTTCTGTTTTCACTGCGTTCACGCTTATGCTTATTTCATCATTACGTTGTAGCTTAATTGCCTTTAGGATTTTCCAGCATTTAGATAAATATTTTTCATACATATCACTATGTATGCTCGCATTAGAAATACGATAAGTTCCTGACCCAGTTCACCAACTAAGGCTTTACCGCCTGTCTTTTCACCCCAATTACCATTTACACGGGCATTACCGTTTACTTGTGTACTGCCTGATGTAGTACTGGTATCAGGGATAGAACCGTTGGTCTTAATATTAAATGTTATATCTTTTGATAAAGGTATAGCATTTAATACAATAGAAAGGTTCTTTGCAGATGTAGTAGCTTGGTCAATAGAAGTTGAATCTATTGTTGGAGTTACAGTTGTAGAATCAATTGCATTTAAAACAGTCTCAAGGTTATTGGCTTTTGCATTTGTTTCATCAAGCTGAGATGAATCTACTGAAACAGTTGTATTAGTTTGTTCCTCTATTGAAAGGCTAAATGGATTTTCCTTGTCATAGTTTCCATTTACAGTAGTTACAGCAGTATAATTGATTGTTACCTTGCCTTCAGCATCAAAATTTAATGTTCCGTCCAATTCGGCAGCAAGTTGCTCCATTGCTTGTTCTGTTTGCGTTTTAACTTTTTCTCTTATTTCATTACTAACGCTACTCCAGTCAAAGTCATTATATTGTTGCAACAAATTGTTCAATACATCTTTTTTAGTATTGTATTCTTCTTGTGCAGAATCTACAGCATCTTGCAATGTGCCGGCATTGCCACCTGTCAACAGATTAAAATAAGCATCAGTAGTTGTATCAATATCATCTTTAAGCTGATTAATCTTGTCATTCAAAGCCACTATTTGACTATCATCAGCCTCAACACCAGAATCAATCAGAGCGTTTCTTTTAGCAATTAATTCAGAATATTCATCTATATAGTCATCGAGAGCATTTTTAGCATCATCAACCGTGTCATATATAGCTGTGTCATAACCATATTCACTCAACTTCTGGAACATCATTACAAACAATTCCAATGACATATCCATTTGTTTAGCGGCGTCGGCAACATTGTCAAAATTAGTTGCCAATTCACCTGTTGCTGAATTATAATCAGCCAAACCTTGAGCATCAAGGTCTTTCATAAAGTTAGTAACACCGGTATAATCATCTGTGAAATATCTGTTGACTTTACCTATAGCCTTTTCATATTCTTCAACAGTAGCAACATCATTAGGTGATATTAATTTGGCAAAAGATAAGAAATCATCTGTGCCAACAAGACCACTTTCATATAATTCTTTTACCGTTTCGGCAGCTTCAACTACTTTATCATAATTCACACCTTCATTTGGTGTTTCCTCTGCGGCAAAATATTCATTAAGTTTTGTTGTGGCAGTTATTCCTATATCTTCAAGACCTTCTTCAAGTTTTGCTTGAATTTGTGCTCGCCATGTTTCTATATCCCATTGTGAAGTATCAATTTCTGCATCTGCTTTGATTTGGGCTACAGCAGTAAGTTGTTCATCAGTTAAGTCTTCTACAAATTCTTTTATTACATCCTCAGCATCTTTTCCAACATCTTGTAAGCTTTCGCTAAGCTGACTGCTAACCTCTTCAAGATCATACAATCCATCATCTGCAATAGCTTTTAAATACTGATATAAGTCATCGGCTTCTACACCGGCTCCGTCCAAAGCTTCCTTTAATCGATCTATGCCTTCAATATTCTTTGCACTGTCACTATTTAAGTCAAACTCACTTACGTCATTCAGGGCTTTGACGTAATCAATTAGGGCTTGTTTTGTATCGGCATCTTTAAGTTCTTCTATCTCAAATATACCGGCAAGTTTGGCTTGAGTTTTTGCACCTGATACACCTAATAATTTATTATACTGGTCTAATAAACCCATTATAGTATTATAATCTCCTAAATCAGAGAAATAGGATTTATCAAAACTATTGGTAATATCAGATATATCTTGGAAACTGCTCTCTAACCATTCAAGGTGTTCATCAATTGCACTCTTTCTTGACTTTAATACTGCTTGAAGATCACTGCGTTCAATCTCACTTTCTGCGTTTTCTATGTCTTCCTCTAATGAACTTACTTCTTCTTGCAGTGCTTGTAAACCTCTTATATGGCTTTCTATACCCTGAATAGGAGTAATTGCAACCTTGTTAGTAACTCCATCAATATTTTCAGGATCGTAGAGTGACCAGTTATAAGTAGCATATCCCCAAGTGCTAGGACTAAATAATGCAAAATCCTTGCTATGAGTAGATTTGTCGTTTAAATATTCATCAACTGCATTTATAGCTGTAGATAACTCACTCTTTTCTAAAACTTCCTTAATTTTAAGCTGTCTTTCAAGTTCATCATTAGTTTGCATAAGAGTATTCAACTCATCCTGTTCAACTAATGTTAATGTTTGCTTAGCATTTAATTCATCAATACGCTGTTGTGTAGTTTCTAATTCACTATTAATGCTCTCAATTTCAGATTTAGTGGTTTGATAATTATCTACAGCTTTAGAAGCATCTTCGTATTTTTCATCAGCAGTAAATACAAACTTATCTAATCCCCAACCTATAGCAGCAAGGGCAGCCATAGAAGTTATTACGGGGTGGGCTTTGATAATGCTTGCTATTGTACTGCCAAGAGTTTTTACTCCAGATTTAAAGCCACCAGATGAAAAAGCAGAGAAGACTCCTTCTAAATTCTTAATAACATTTGCCGTACCGCTTGTTTTATCAAGTTTTTCAAAAGCTTCCATCCCTTTTGTATAGGTAGCTAAATCTGAGGATTTCAATTGAGCAAATATTTTTATTCCTTCATATAATGTTTTTAGTGTCGAATTAAAAATAAAAAATAATATTTGTAGGGAAATAATATTATTTATTAATATAAAGTTATAAAAATATTTGTAATTTAAAATTTATCAAATAATTAAGGTTGCCAACGATGTCCGCAATTCTTACAATAATTCATAGTTTTACCACTTCCTATAAATCCAGTTAATAAAGAAAATCCTCTATTTACGGCTTCTATTGAAGTTGAACCACATTTAGGACAAGTAGGTATGCCTTTTTGACGGTTATCAGAAACTATTTTAGCTATACGATTTTTTTCATCAAGTTTTCTTTTTTTTGGAGTTTCCATATCAGATTCTTTCAATCCACCACAAGTAAAGCAATGAATTTCATCAACCTTATTTGTGAAAAGACTAGAATATCTTATACTACTTGTAGATCTATTACACTTCTTGCAATAACTTTTAGGTTCTTCATTATTATTAAGTTTGGCTTTAAATAAAATTTCAGAATGAAGTGAAAGAGAAGGGTTGAATTCATTACATTCACTACAAAAAATTAAAATATGATTATTTTCATTTATAGTATATTTTAATTTTGTTTCTTTCTTGCAATTTTTACAATAATACGCACCCAATTCATCTATAATTTCTTTCGCATATAGTTCTTTTTTATTTTCATTTGAGCTACTGTTTTCAATTGTATCATTCTGTTCAACACGCCCCATCTCTTCCAAAGGATACCCACAGTGTATGCACTGCTTGCTTTTATCAGATATTTCCTTACCACATTCAGGGCACTTGATTAACATAGAAAGACCTCCTATTCATATTTTATATCTACTTATAGTCTATCATATCTACAATAAAAAGTCTATGAATTTTGGTAAGTTTTTATGAAATTATGTTGACGATATATGAACTTTAGTGCTATAATGATAAATATAAAAAATATGAACGAAGAATTAAAAATATTTTATTACAGGCAATTTAACATAAACAATCAAATGTAATCCTAAATTATTAATGATGTAATATTTTTATTAATAATATTATAGCTAAATTACAGGAATGTTTTTATCTAATTTACTAACATAAATTAGACTTGAATTACGGAAAGGGGATAAATATGGCATATTACAAAGGAAATAATAATAGCGATGGCTGCTTTTTCTGGTTAATAGTATGTATGCTTGTTACGGTTTGTTGGCCGCTTGCTATTATTTTTATAATAGTCTATGTAATATACGATTCCCTTAAAAAATAATCTTATAAATCAATTTCTTTAATTATCCTATCAAAGACTTTAGATAATTTAATTACACAAATGGAAGATTTATATTCAAAATTATAAAATTAAAGGAGATGGTATTATGAACAAGTACATAGAAGAATTTTGCAAACAAAATCCTAATATTACATTAGAATGTGGCAACCCCAAATGTAAACATAAATTCAATGTAAAAACAAAAGAATTTTTAAAAGTTAGAAGTTTTCCTCACAAATGCGATAAATGTGGCGAAGAAACTTCCTATGATACATCACAACTACAAAAAGATATTATGAAAATAATCCAACAATTAGACATTAAATTGAAATAACTGCAAATTTAAATGGGAAATCCATAATATTTTCTAATATATTAGCATTAGAATTATTGCTATTAACTAAAATAGTGTTTATATAATTAAGCCAGTCATCTTTATTTGCAATTATAACAGAACAATTATACATTTTATCACCAACTTTCTAAAAGGAGTTAATAATCATGATTGACCAAAACACAATATTAGAAATTGTTAAAACAGGTTTACCTATACTAGCTTCATCATCAGTTTTGAAAACACTAATAAAGACCGTTGAAGAAGTTATAAAAACGCTATATATGCCAACATTAACATTTAAAAATGGAAAAGCTCAAGTTGACGTTGAAACATATAAAAGGCAACAAGAAGGAATAATTAATAACCAAGCCTTTACCTTATATGAAATTACTAAGCTGAAAAATTTTATTAATACTGCTAATTTTGCCTCAAAGGAACTAGAAAATTGTAACGAACAGTCATCGGAAGAAAACCTTGATTTTGATTGGGTAATGAGGTTTTTTGATGCTGTTAGTAATGTAAGTAGCGAAGAAATGCAAAGTCTATGAGGAAAGGTCTTAGCAGGAGAAATCAAACATCCCGGAGCTTGTTCTTTAAGAACAATGGATATTATTCATAATATGTCTAAAAATGAAGCTAAAACATTCAACAATCTATGCAAATATGTTTTAACAAGCGGTGATTGTTATTTTATTTTCCATCAAGGCTTTGTAAGTCCAAATGGTACTAACAATGACAGTAGTGATTATATATCAAAATCTGGTTTAAATTATTCAGATAATATTATTCCTATGATTGAGTGTGGTTTATTATCTGTCGATAATGCTCTTGTAACAGATTTTAAAACAAATAATATTCTTACAATACAAAATCAAGATATCGTTTGCCTTATTGTTTCAGATAAAGCAAAAGAAAATTATATATCAATTGAACCATATTTTTTAACCAGATGCGGAATAGAATTATACAATGTTATTCAAGGAGTACCAGAATTTAAGCCTGATAATGAGTATCCATTAATATGTTTTAAGGAATTAAAAAGAATCTATTCAAACTTATCATTTTCTGCTCATAAAATTATAAAAGAAGATAAAGTCAATATTATTGATACAGTTGATTTATTATTGACACATTGATCATAAACAAAACCATACAAGCAAACAAGAAGAAGGACATACCTACCTGACCTCAATGCGGCTCCACAGCTATACAGCCTGTACAAAGAGAATATGGTCTATTGTCAGGTTTTATAGGTTCTGGGAAAACCTTAAATTATTGTATAAACTGTGTGCATAAATGGGAACCAAAGAAGAAGTAGGGGTTTCATATTCTGCCGTAAAATAAGTGTATTCATTGCTATAAACACACAAATAAGAGTAGGCGAGAAACCTACTCTTATATCTATGTTTATAGTTTAGTATATAGAACAACGTTTATGTGTGTTTAAGTTTTGAGGGACAAACTTCATGTTTTGGGTCGTGCCAAAGCACGTCAAAAAATTCATCTTGTCTAATCCCAATTATTCTCCATTTATTGTCTAATGCAAATGAAAAAATTGAATCAGAAAATTCTTCTAATTCTTTTGCTTTAAGTCTATTTTGTGCTTCTTTAGATAAAGACTCTACAGCAAGTAAATGATTTTTAGAAACACAATTATCATGCGTTTGCCGTTTAGCTTCCGCCCATGTCATAGTACTATAAGATAATAGTTTTTCAATAAATTTTTCAGAGTCAAAATCATCTCGTTTAAAATTAAATGCAAATTTTTCTGCTTTATCTATCTTATCAAATCTCCAAACGATTTTTTTATTATCTGAACTATATCTTTCTTGTTTGATTGTGTGCTTGGAAACACTTGATTTCATTTTTTTATTAGTAGTCTTAGACATTTATTCACAAACTCCCGTAATATTCACCCATACTGGTTTTTGTAATAAGATTTTGGCACTTTTCACCTTCAGGTAAATTACCTCTGGCATTTTTCCATGGAGCTTCACTATGAGACAATTCCCTTAAATCATAAGGTTCCATCTCTCCATAATCTTTTAAGATAATATCAATATCTTGTTTTTGTTCTTGAGTAAGATTATTTGAATTTCCAATAAAAATGTCTTTTACATCAACTATGAACTTACCTTGGTGTATACGAAAAAGGTCAGGACAAACGGGTCCATTTGCCCATGCTTCAAAGTCTTCATCAAAGAGAGGGATTTCAGTCCACGCAATCTCCCAAGCTTGTGAATAATAGCATAATTTCTGAAGCTTCCAAGTACTCATGTTGCCTTTTTTCTCTAAAATATATTTTGCAACGTCAAATATACTTGCCATATTATCTCCTCCTCATTCTTTTATTATATCACATAAATAACAATTATGGAAATAATTTTATAATAATTATGTTATTATTAATTTAACTCACTAATAAGATTTTTGATATGGTATAATAAATATAAAATATTGGACTTATTTAATTTACTATCAAATAAAGTATGCAATCATAAACTCTATTCTGACATCCAAGCAGATATAAAATCTTTAGATAACATATTAATATATATTTTTGATAGTTGATATTGGCTATATTTATGTTTGGGTAATAAAACTAATTCAATATCAGGAGTGTAATGATACCATTCCACAACAAAAGTACCTAATTTATATTTTTTACAGGTTTGGTATATTGCACTTCTAAAATTATCATAAGTACCTAAAACCTGTTTATCTTTGATAACAAACCAACCTTCTGTATGTTCTCTGCAATGAGAAATAATATAATTATAAAACCATACAACATCATCATATCCATTATATATGGTAAGTAAAGAATTTTTAAACATAATTCACCACCCATATGATTAAATATTCAAACAATGATAAAAGCCACAGAATAACTCTGTGGCTCTTACTATTATAAGATATTTGTTTTATTTAAAATCATTATTTGACAATGGGGCAATAATGTTATTTATACTAATTGCATGACTTGTATCTGTTTCTATATCCGCTGTAGTTTTTTCTACATTAAGCAAGTGTGGCTGCCCCATAGTTTTGAGAACTTCAATAACATCCAATATTGGGAATTTTGCTCTATCAACCAATTCTTTACAAACCAATCTATCTAAGCCAGAAGATAAATTTATTTCTTTTGGCATACTACCATGAGCTAGTATAAATTGCTTCACAATATTCCAACCTTCATAAAAGATTTCCATAAATGAATGATCGTATGGGACAGGACATATAATTAAATTCTTAGTTTCGTGCTTATATATCTTATCGCTTTTTCCTTGTGCTGAAGGTACAACACCTAAACGCAATCCTCTCGCAGATTCTAACTGCTTTGGATTAATCTTTACTGTTGTACCTACCCATTTATCAAATTTTGTATTTCCTACAAACAAATCTGCTTTCCATAAACCATTTATACTGTTAGGTAATTTTGCTCTGTCTTGAGGTTTTCTAAAAGCAGAAACAACGCCATTAATATGCTTTTTTAGCTTTATGGGTTTACCTCTATCTCCTGTCAACAAAAGTGAATTATCAGTTAGATGCTCCTTAACACTATCAATGAATTGCAATTGTCCTGTTTTTTCAGCTCCAAATAAAATAGAAGAGGGCGTATCGCCTTGTATTTTACAAAATTTTGAAAGAGCTGTATCAATTCTATTTAATACATCACTATTTTGATTTATAATTGCCTCATGTACAGCATATTCAAAACATATACCACAATCACCATCGCCCGGTTCATATAGCCTTGTAAAAAGCTCTAAAGAT
This sequence comes from uncultured Lachnospiraceae bacterium, assembly GCA_964526435.1. Classification (GTDB taxonomy): domain Bacteria; phylum Bacillota; class Clostridia; order Lachnospirales; family CAG-274; genus Gallispira. The sequence goes on from CAZGIC010000035.1 coordinate 14,439, forward strand.
ATATTTTCATAACCTTTAACCTGCTTAACAATATCTTGTTTTAAGGACATAGCTAAACCATGTAGGATAGGGTATATAACAGAAAAAAGGGCTTCATATTCTGAATGAACAGAATTTGTCTGTTCACACTTTACTACATTTACCATTTTTGTCACTCCTTATTAAATCCACTCCTTTCCATTATATATTAATATTTTCCATCTTTCAACAGGAACATATATTCGGTATACTTTTAATATATAATATGCAAACATTTTATTAAAAAAATTTGCGATTTTAAACTCCTTTATAGTGTACATCATTGGGAGTAATTGTGAAAAAATTAGATGGATAATCAACAAAAGATAAAGAATTTCTTGATTTTATTAAATCATAGCAATCTGTTATTATATCTAAAGCTTCCTGTTTGGATGAAGTATTTTCCACTATTGTAATAACAGCTTTCAGTAGAGAAGTAAAATTTTTATTTGTATCGACCATCTCAATCACCTCCTTTCTATAAATAAGTATATTTACATATAAACATACAAAAAAGAGTAGATTTAATCTATTGCCTACTCTTTTCTATACTTATAATATTAATTTAAGAAAGTTTCATATACATCGGAATATTTTTTATTTATTTCCATATTATTTTCTTTTATTATTGCTTAGTTATTTTAGCACTTGCTTTGCAGTAGTACTTTTTTTATTTATTATTATTTCTACACAACAAAAATCCTATCAACAAATGATAGGATTTCTTTATATCATTATAACACAGATCACTGTTACTTTGTGTTACCACTTATTATTTTTTACTATTTTCTGCACACAGCATAGTTACTGTTGGCTTTTTTATCTTAGGCACTCAACCTAAAGTCTGTTCCTGACTCTACCTTCCTGAAATATATAATTCCAAGTCTCACTGGGAGCCGATGGGAGCGACACTTGTTTATATTATAAACAGTACGTCTCTCTGCTGATAGTATAATATACTACATTATGAGTCATATATTATATGTTCCAGTCTCAATTACTACGCAGCCACGCATAGTCATATAGTGAGTACATTTTTCTTAACCGCTCTCATATATATTAAACATATACTCGTTCCTGTTTTATCATAGAGTTTTAGTCTATGCAGTAGCGATTTCGTGAGCCTCGCAAAACATTGTGCATAACATACTTAATTTTTTAAGCTGACCCACGCCTTTTAAACCTAACAATGCTCCGACAATACCTCCAAGCGTGCCAAGAGTACCTAGGCTATCAGTAATTTTATTAATTACATCTAAAATACTATTTAATGAATTTAAAATGAATATAACACCGTCAGAATCTACGGCATTACCAACTATATCAGTAAATGTATTACCAAGTCTGTTTAAGCTACCTTCCCAATTACTAGCTGATTTCATAGCTTCTTCATAGGCTGAACCTGCACCTTCGTGATAATCATTAAGCATTTTTTCGTATTCTGACCAACTGCTTAATATTACTGATAAAGTATTCGCATGATATTTCTGACCAATATTTGTTAATATTTCTGAACGAAGAGGATCATCTTCATCAAGATCAGTAAATACTTCAGATAAATCTTTTAATATTTCGATAGGTGTTCTTAACTTCTCTGTACCATTGACAATTTCTGTCATAGATACACCGACACTTTCAAGTGTATTAACAATTTTATCTGAATTTGTATTTTGCAGATTTATAAACAATGATTTTAAAGCTGTACCAACTTCACTACCGCCTTGCTGTGTACCTGCCTGAGCAACACCAATTAAAGCCGAAAGTTCATCTTCCTGAACATTCATTTCGGCTGCCATTGAAGCAGCTTTTGACATAGCTTCCGCCATATCTTCCATTGATACGCTATTCCTATTTGTTATTTCGTTTTGCCCATCAAGCACAGCATTAAGCTTTTCAACTTCACCTTTATATTTATACGCAGAATTTGTTGCCAACAAATAACTGTTTGCCACATCTGTACTTATATCACCGGCTGCTTGTGCTAATACAGAAAGTTCAGACATATCTTCCAATTGTTGCCCTGTAAAACCGTTTCGAGCCATTTCCTGTACACCAGTTAAATAATCAGTTGCTGACTTACCATATTCACTTGCTATCTCAAAAGCATCATTACCTAATTGTTTTAACTGGGTATCAGTCATATCACTGGTCTTTGAAATTTCAGTAAGGATTGTATTAACATCTTGTAATTCCTCTACTGATTGTCTGATTTGATTTACACCATACATTACAAGCTGCGATACACCAAACCAATCTTTGAATTTGTTAAACATATTTTTAAATTCTTGACCAAATGATTTTCCCGTTAAACCTTCAGCAGCAGCTTGTGTTTTTATTTCATTAAATGCAGATATATTCTTATTATAATCATTTACATTAGTTACATTTGCCTGTGCTTCTGCTAGTTCTTTTATAGTAGTACCATATTTTTCGGCAGCTTTAGTATTCTCTTGTAACCAATTTAGCATTTTATTAGATGATGTTAAAGCTTTATCTGAATTTATTGTTTTGCTCATTTCATTATCAACAATAGTCATTGCATTACTAAATTTCTTAATTGCATTTTCAACATTATTCACGCTTGCTGTAAGCTCATCATCATTTAATGTTATTTTATCATTATTGATAATTTCTCGTAAACTCTGATAACTTGCCTTAAATTCATTTATAGCCGCTTTAGCACGATTTAATGACTCTGAATCCTGTCCGTCATACAAACTAATTTTAGCTTGCATTTTAGCTAAGTTTGCGTCATAATCCCCATTTAAAATATTGTTTCTAAGCTTTGCTATTTGTTGAGCTTGCTTAGCTTGTTCCTCGTAATAAGCTTTAAGTTGGGATAATTCATTACTTTTAGTATGCCTGTCCGTAAATTGATTTGAAAATAGATTTTCCCAATACTGATTTTGATATTGTTCCTGTTGCTTTGCTATCTGTTGAGCTTGTTTAGCTTGCTCTTTATAATAATCAGACATTTAACTAAGTGTATTACTTTTAGTGTATCTGTCTGTAAATTGGTTCTTAAAAATATTCTCCCAATATTTTTCTTTTACTTGAATACCATCTATCTTATAACTTACATTCTTTAAGCCTGAATTTATAGCAACGGAAA
>CAZGIC010000035.1:17668-19343 GCA_964526435.1 uncultured Lachnospiraceae bacterium
ATACCATCTATCTTATAACTTACATTCTTTAAGCCTGAATTTATAGCAACGGAAACTTGTTTTTGAATATCATTTGTGTTAATTTTAATATCATACGATTTGTCAAAAGTCTTTTGAAGTTTACTTGCAATATTATCTATTTCTTTAGTATTTATACTTAAATTATAGCTCTTTTCCAAAGATTTTTTTAAATTAGTTATTGCATTATCATCTAATTCTACATTTACTTTTACATTCAAGTCACTCATTAAAAACCCCCTTTGATTATACATAAAGAAAGAGAGGATTAATCACTCTCTTTTGTATTACTAAATTTTGATGACAGGTATTCATTTACAAGATTTTGTGGTGTCATATCCTGTAAAGCATCAAATGCCTTAGATATATCAACTTTATCCGCTTGTTTATTTAACTTTTCTGCAAATTCTTTAAATTCATGTACCAATGAATATACTTCATTAATAACATAATCTGTTGGTGAATTACTTAACATCTGTCTTTCAAACAATTCAATCTTTTTATTAAGTAATTGATGTATCTGAAATATAGAATTATATTCATCATTATCTATATCTAACAACATCATTCTGTAAATAATAGTACCAAGCTCACTTGTACAAAGCTGATTAGCCTTATTGATGTCTAAATTTACTACATCATTACCACTTTCATCAGTGGTATAATTCAACAACTCACTTACATCAATATTACTAAGATTATCTGCAATATGATATACAAGTAAAGGCTGCTTAACTGCATACATATCTATACCACCACTCTGATAAGTAAGCATATCATTGAATACCGCTGTTGCTATAGCCAGTACCATTGCAAAATCAGTTTTTGTTTGAAGTTTATACTGAATACACTCTGTATCAGATACAGGATCACTAAATTCCATTATGCCTTTGTCTAAACGCATTTCATTAAATTTTAAATCTTTTTTCATTGTTTTCCTCCTTATAGTTTAATATTTGTTACTCAAAAAATCTTCAACTATTTTTATTTGTTTATCTGTTAGTTTGTATTTCCCTTTTAGCCAATGAGAAAGTTGTCCCGGATAAATACCAAGTAAATTAGCTAACTCTTTCTTCATAATACCTTTTTCTTCAAAACATTCCATAACTCTTAATTGCAATTCCATTTTATCACTTCCCTTGCCTTTACATTTTTATAATTGATGTTTATTTTTTCTCTCCTATGGTTCCCTTATGAAAAAGTCACAAAACCCAAGTATTTAAGCCAAAAATTGAGCTTTTTTAAAATCAAAAACGGTAACTTTTTTCTTAATTTGATAGGTACAGTAGCTTTCAAATTAAGTATAATTAATATTACCGATACAGTAACCTTCAAATTAAGTATAATTAATACATACTGCTAAAACTATCTATGGGTGGGTGAATTACCCATCCATCATTATAAAACATCAATTATAAAAAATATAAACTTATTAATATATAAAATATTAAATCAGATTTGAATATTGCAATTAGGCAAGTCATCTATTATTCATATTAAAATATTTATTGACGTCTCTTTTCATAAAGGCATAATTCTTTTTCTGGTCAGATAAATATGAATTATGGGTTTCAAAATAATCAATAATCCATTCGTCTAAATCCATATCTTTATAATTCGCATATGCCATTAAAGCTATAAAGGAAGGATAATTATT
>CAZGIC010000036.1:0-4151 GCA_964526435.1 uncultured Lachnospiraceae bacterium
TTTATTTTACACTCATCTGTTCTGTTTTCAGCTTTTCTTTTTGCTTCTTTTTCAACGTTCATATTTTCCTTTGCCCTTCTTTCAGCAAGTTCGCAGGCAACATCATCCCATGTAATGTTCTTTTCAGCCATCATAACCTCTGTATGAAAAATCAGATCACATATTTCACCTATAATATCGGCATTATTATTATTTTTTGCGGCAATTATAGTTTCTGTAGCTTCTTCACCTATTTTTTTTAAAATTTTATCAAGTCCCTTATTAAAAAGGTAGCATGTATATGATCCTTCCTGCATATTTTCTTTTCTGCTTTTTATAACAGAATATTCCTCATTTAACATTTTGCCTAAGTCAGCCATTTTATTCTTCTCCTTTAAAATCTTCAAGCTTTCTGTAAAAACAGGTATAATTCCCTGTATGACAGGCAGCTCCGTCCTGCTTTACAAGCAACAGTATTGTATCACAATCACAGTCATATCTTATTTCCTTAACATGCTGAAAATGACCGCTTGTTTCGCCCTTTATCCATAAGCTCTGTCTTGATCTGCTGAAATATGTAGCCTTTCCTGTCTTTACGGTTAAATCAAAGGCTTCCTGATTCATATAAGCAAGCATAAGAACTTCTTTTGTTTCATAGTCCTGTGCAATAGCCGGCACAAGACCATCCTTGTTAAATTTAATTTCCATTTTTTCACCTATTTAAGTCTTACTGGAATATTTCTTTCCGCAAGATATTTTTTTAAATCAATTATTTCCATTTCTCTATAATGGAAAAGACTTGCCGCAAGAGCAGCTTCTGCACCGCCTTCTGTAAGTGCTTCTGCAAAGTGTTCCATATTTCCTGCACCACCTGATGCAATAACGGGAATAGATACAGCATCGCTTACAGCTTTTGTAAGTGGTATATCATAGCCTGCTTTGGTTCCGTCACAATCCATACTTGTAAGAAGTATTTCTCCGGCACCTCTTTTTTCAGCTTCTATTGCCCATTCAACGGCATCTTTACCTGTGTTCACTCTTCCGCCGTTTAAATATACGTCAAATCCGCCATCATCACGCCTTTTGGCATCAATAGCTACAACAACACACTGATCTCCGAATTTTTCGGCAGCTTCGTTAATAAGCTCAGGTCGTTTAAGTGCTGCTGAATTAACAGCTATTTTATCGGCACCTGCACTTAATATTCTTCTAAAATCCTCGATACTTCTTATACCGCCTCCTACTGTAAGTGGAATAAAAACTTGTTCAGCAGTTCTTGAAACCACATCAAGCATAATATTTCTGTCATCAGATGAAGCGGTAATATCAAGGAATACAATTTCATCAGCCAGTGATTTATTATACATTGCAGCAATTTCAACGGGATCTCCCGCATCTCTTAAATTCACAAAATTTATGCCTTTAACAACTCTTCCCTTATTTACATCAAGACAAGGTATTATACGTTTAGTGTGCATAATAGTATCTCCATTCTATTCTTTTTTCTTTTTAATATGAGTACCAACAATTTCAGATACATCAGATACGGCCATGAAAGCAGAGCCATCATCATCTCTTACAATTCTCTTAAGTTCACTTAATTCTATTCTTGTTATTACACAGTATAAAACAATTTTTTTGCCGCTTATAAGTCCTTCACCTTCAAGAAGAGTAACTGTTCTTCCAAGCTGCTTATAAATATTATCGGCTATTCTTTCTCCGTTTTCAGTTATTATTATAACTGCCTTTGCCTGTTCCATACCTGTTTCAACAATATCTATAACCTTTGATGATATAAAATATGTAAGCAGACTGTATAAAGCTCTGTCAAGTCCAAATATAAAGCCTGCAAAGGAGAAAATAATTACATTGAAAAATAATATGATTTGTCCTGTTGAAAATTGTGTATGTTTGCTTAAAAGCAATGAAACTGCATCAAAACCGTCTACACAGCCGCCTGCCTTAAGTATAATTCCTACACCAAGTCCTAAAAACAAACCACCATAAACAGTTGCAAGAAGAGGATCATCTGTAATCCTTCCCTGCTCTTCAAATACTACAAGGAAAATTGAGAACAATATCATTGCAAATGCAGATTTAAAAGCAAAAGTTCTTCCTAATATTCTCCAGCCTACAATAATAAAAGGTATGTTAAGTATAACAGTAAAATAACTTAACTTTATCCCTGTAAGTTGATTTAATATTATTGATATACCGGTTACACCACCATCAAGGATTTGCTTTGTAACAAGAAATTCTTCAAGTGCAAAGGCTGCAATTATTGCACCTAATGCCAAAAAAAAGTAAGAAAATACATTTTTTAAAATAACAATTCTTAAAGATTTGCTATTATTCATGAAACCATCTCCAATTATTTATTGAAATCTATTTATAACATCTTTTAAATTTAATGTGCCGTTATAAAGTGCTTTACCAATTATAACACCTGCAGCATTTATATTATTAACATTTTCAATATCTTCCATTGTTGAAACTCCGCCTGATGCAATGATATCCATACCTGTATTTTCAATTAAATCTTTTGTAGCCTCAATGTTTGGTCCGCACATCATACCGTCCTTTGAAATATCTGTGTATATAATAGTATTTACACCATATTCCTTCATTTTAAGGCATAAATCAACAGCTGTTATATCACTTACTTCTTCCCAGCCTGATATTGCAGCCATACCGTTTTTAGCATCGACACCTACAGCGATTTTATCTCCAAATTTTTTTACAGCTTCTTTAACAAGTTCAGGATTTTTCACGGCAGCGGTTCCAATAATTACTCTTGAGGCTCCTGCATTTATTCTGTCCTCAATATCTTCCATTGTTCTTACTCCGCCGCCTGTTTCAATTTTAATATCATATTTTGACTTTATATCTTTAATAATATTTGTTACAAAAGTCTTTCCGTATCTGGCTCCGTCAAGGTCAACAATATGTATATATGTAGCTCCGGCATCAACCCAATCTTTTGCAGCATCAGCAGGGTTATCGTTAAATACAGTTACATTATCAAAACTTCCCTGTGAAAGTCTTACTGCCTTGCCGTCAATTATATCTATAGCAGGATAAATTTGCATATTATAATCCTCCGAAATTCTTTAATATTTCAAGTCCCACATCACCACTTTTTTCAGGGTGGAACTGTAATGCAAAGACATTGTCTTTCTGGACAGCTACCTGTATTTCTTTTCCGTAATCGGTTGTTGCAGAAACAACAGGTGCATCTGTTTCCAAATAATATGAGTGTACAAAGTACACATAAGGATTTTCTCCCAAATTATCAAAAAGAGGACTTCTCATCTTAATGTTGAGATTGTTCCATCCAATATGTGGCTTTTTTACATTGTCCGGCAAAAGCTTAATTTCCCCGGGTATAAGCTTAAGTCCTTCATACTCTCCGTATTCATAGCTTTTGTCAAATACCATCTGCATACCAAGGCAAATACCGAGGAAAGGCTTGTCTTTTTTTACACTGTCATATATAACCTTATCAAAGCCTTTTTCTCTTATTGTTTTTATAGCATCTCCAAAAGCACCTACTCCCGGAAGAACTATCTTATCTGCCTTTTCAATTTCATTTATATCACTTGTAACAATTGTTTTTTGTCCCACAAATTCAAGAGCTTTTTGTACGCTTCTTAAATTACCCATTCCATAATCTATTACTGCTATCATTATTCCAACATTCCCTTTGTAGATAATACTCCGTCAATTCTTTCATCAATCTGAGTTGCCATATCCATGGCTCTGCCGAAAGCTTTAAATATGCCTTCTGCAATATGATGATTATTCTTGCCGTCAAGCACCTTAATGTGCAGTGTCATACCACAGTTATCAGAAACAGCCCTGAAAAACTCTTCAACCATTTCTGTATCAAAAAGTCCTATACTTGACATTGTAAATTCTGCATCAAAATTAAGATAAGATCTGCCTGAAAAATCTATTGCACATAACACAAGAGTTTCATCCATAGGAACAATAGCCTGTCCGTATCTCTTTATTCCTGCCTTATCACCCAATGCCTCTGCAATACACTTTCCCAACACAATCCCCACATCTTCAACAGTATGGTGACAGTCCACATCCAGATCTCCGTCAGCCTTTACATCCATATCCATAAAACCGTGCTTTGAAATATGTGTAAGCATATGGTCAAAAAA
>CAZGIC010000036.1:4251-19295 GCA_964526435.1 uncultured Lachnospiraceae bacterium
CCAAGTTCCTCCAGAGCTTCTTTGCTGAAAGATATTATACTTGACTTTTTTACATAGTCATCAATTGAAAGAGGTGAGAAAAATCTTGCAGTACCGCCTGTAGGAAGCACATGGTTAGGTCCCGCCATATAGTCACCTAAAGGTTCAGGTGTATAGTGTCCGAGGAAAATAGCTCCTGCATTCTGTATTTTAGGCAGAAGACTAAAGGGTTCTTTTGTAGATATTTCAAGATGTTCAGGTGCAATTTTATTGCAAAGGGCACAAGCTTCCTCGAAATTGTCTACAACAATTATTGCTCCGTAGTTTTCCTGTGACTTTTTAATTATTTCCTTTCTTTCAAGTGCATTTGTCTGCTTTTCAGCTTCAATCTGTACCATTTCCGCAAGTTCTCTGCTGTCTGTTATAAGCACAGCTGAAGCAAGTTCATCATGTTCAGCCTGTGAAAGCAGATCTGCCGCAACATATTCAGGGTTTGCACTGTCATCTGCAAGTATAAGTATTTCACTTGGACCTGCAACTGAATCAATATTTACATATCCGTAAACACTTCTCTTTGCAAGGGCAACAAAAATATTTCCGGGACCTACTATTTTATCGACCTTAGGCACTGACTCTGTACCAAAGGCAAGGGCAGCAACTGCCTGTGCTCCTCCGGCCTTATAAATTTTATGTACACCTGCAATATCTGCCGCAACAATTGTTGTAGGGCTTATTTTACCTTCTGCTGATGGCGGAGTTGTCATAACAATTTCCTCAACTCCTGCCACCTTTGCAGGGATAATATTCATAAGCACACTTGATGGATAAGCAGCCTTTCCCCCAGGAACATAAACGCCTACCTTTTCAAGAGGTCTTATCATTTGTCCAAGCATTTCACCGTTTTTGTTTGGTTCAAGCCAGCTGTTTATTTTTTGCTTTTCGTGAAAAGCTCCTATTCTCTGGGCGGATCTTTTTATAACTCTTATTAAGTCCTCATCAACACTTTTATAGGCTTCTTCTATTTCTTCTTGTGTCACAAGAATATTTTCGGCATTTACATCAAATTTATCAAACTTCCTGGTATATTCAAATAAAGCCTTATCACCATTTGTCTTTATATCGGCAATAATATTATTTACAATATCCTGAACATTGCCATATTCAAGCTGTGAGCGTGACAACAAAGCCTCAACAAGCTTTTTACCTTCATTGTCATCATACTTTATAATATTTATCATTTCTTTTCACCTGCCAGATTTCTTAATCCTTCTATTATTTTAGCTATTCTTTCATGTTCAAGCTTCATACTCACTCTGTTTACTACAACTCTTGCAGACACAGGACAAATATCAGCAAGGACTTCAAGACCATTAGCTTTTAATGTTGAACCTGTTTCAACTATATCAACAATTACGTCACTTAATCCCACAATTGGAGCAAGTTCTACGCTTCCGTTAAGTTTAACTATTTCTATTGTCTGATGCTTTTTCTGGTAAAAGTATTCCTTTGCAACATTAGGGTACTTTGTTGCAACAACAAGATCCATAGAATTGTCAAGTTTATTCTGTATATTGCTATATCCTGCCACAGCAAATCTGCACTTGCCCATTTTAAGGTCAAGAACTTCATATAAATTTCTTCTTTCTTCAAGAAGGGTATCCTTTCCTACAATACCAATATCTGCAGTACCGCTTTCAACATATGTAGGAACATCAGATGCCTTTGCAAGGAAAAACCTCACTTTAAGTTCCTCATTTGTAAATATAAGCTTTCTTGAATTTTCCTTCATTTCATCACAGGTAATGCCGAGCTTTTCAAGCATTTCCATACTTTTTTCTGCCAGTCTGCCTTTAGCCAAGGCAAAAGTTAAATAATCCATTACTTTGACTCCTCCTCTGCTAAAAGGTCTGCAATACTTATAGTTTTTTCATTGCCATTACTTACATTTATAATTTTTGTTTCATTTCCCGTAAAATATAAAATATAAGGAATTTTCTTATTCATTGCATATTTTATATTTTCCTCGACGCTGCACCCTGAAAAACTCATTTCAACGCTAATTCCTTTTTCTCTCAATGCATTGGCTGCTTTAAAGGCTTCAATTCTGTTTTTGCTGTCATATACTGTAAGATATTCAGAGCCGTTTTCATTATGAATATCAATTATTTTCATAAGATCATTTACTTTTAAAGCAAAGCCTACAGCAGGCATTTCGGCACCAAATTTTTCAACCATATTGTCATATCTTCCGCCATCTAAAATTGAGGAACCGCTGCCCTTACCGTATCCTCTGAATATAAGCCCTGTATAGTAATCCATTGAACCAATTACACCAAGGTCAAAGGAAATATATTTTTCATAGCCAAGACTTTTCAAGATATTATAAAACTCACCAAGATAATTTATAGCCTTTAATGAGTTTTCATTTGTCACCTTGTTTCTTACTCTGTCAATAACACTTTCATCACCTATAAGAAACGGAAGTTCTTGCAAAATGTATTTTATATTTTTATTATCAATATTTTCAGCAAGTTCATTTACAGCAACATAATTTTTCTTTATTATATTTTTCTGAATATCTGAACTTATTTCATTGCTTACATTTGCTTCTTCAATTACACCTTTTAAAAACAGTGCATGCCCTATATCAAGCTTAAATTTCTCTACCCCTACAGCAAGGAGAGAATTTATTGCACAAGTAACCACTTCAACATCTGCTTCCATAGAATTTACTCCCAGAAGTTCAATTCCTGCCTGGGTAAATTCTCTTAACTTTCCCTGATAATTTTCGTTGGTTCTGAACATACTCTCTATGTAATAAAACTTAAGAGGCAAATCATTTTTGCTGTAAGCAGTTGCTCCTATTCTGGCTATAGCCGGTGTCATATCAGGTCTTAGTACAAGAAGTGCACCATCTCTGTCAAGAAATTTAAAAACTCTGCTGTCCTTAACACCACCCATACCACAAAAAACATCATTATATTCAAATGTTGGACTTGTTACAGGTAAATAACCGTAGTTTTTAAAAACACCTGCTATGCTGTCCTCAATATTTTTCTTTAATATACATTCATCAGGCAAATAGTCCTTAACACCCTCAGGTGTATGAAGTTTACTTATTAACATAATCCTGTCCTTCCCTGTTTAAATCTTACTTCATCGCACTAAAGCAATAAATCAAATTAATTATAGCATATTTGCATTATTTGTCAAGTAAATATTCAATAAATTTTAATCTAGTATATATTGTACTCTAAAATCATCTCTTTGTCAAAATATTATTTTATGAAAGTAACTGTGACTGAACACTAATTCAAAACTGCTGCCAAAACAAAAAGTGTATAATTCTATTAAAGAATATACACTCAAAATTTATATTAAATATTAATCAATAATACTTACCTTAATATAAATAATTAAATTTCTATACCAAGAAAGGCAAATATTTGTTCATAAAAGAAACAAAAAACAGTTGTAACAGCAGCAAAAAAGCATAATATACCCACAAAATAAAGAATTTTATAAATTAAAGGTACTTTTCCGTAAAAAGCTACAGCCTTTAAATATTTTTTATGGAATTTAGAATGCAAATACCAATCCCTAAACTTGTCAGAACCTCTTGTAAAACAAAAGCAAGCTAAAAACAAAAAGGGAATAGTAGGCATAACAGGCAATAATGCACCTATTATACCAAGTAAAAGAAATATAAATCCAAGTACTACCAACAATTTTTTTAGTATATTTTTAGCCATTATTATCCCTTTATTTCCTTATACACATCTCTCTTGCCGATTCCTCTGTCCTTTGCAACTTGCTTCATAGCACTTTTTTCATCCATGCCCTTTGCAACGTAGCTGTTAAAGTGTTCAAATATTGACATCTCATTTATTTCAGCCCTTTGGGAGGCTTTGATCTCTTCCTGAGGTCTTCCTTCTATTACGATTACAAATTCTCCCTTTGGTTCATTGTTTTCAAAATAATTAATTATTTCTGTAACCGAGCCCTTATTTACCGTTTCATGCCGTTTAGTCAGTTCCCTCTCAACAGCAATCTGCCTGTTACCCGCATATTCATAAATATCTCGCAAAGTATTTAATAAATGATGGGGTGCCTCATAAAATACAGTTGTTCGTGTTTCATTTGTAAGTTTTGACAGAACTTCAACCCTTTGTTTTTTATTTTTTGGCAGAAAACCTTCAAATATATAGCTTCTTGTGTTAAGTCCGCTTAAAACAAGGGCAGTAATAACTGCTGTAGGACCAGGAACAATTGTAACTTCTATATCATTTTCATAACAAAGCTTCACAAGATCCTCTCCGGGATCTGAAATTCCAGGCATTCCTGCATCAGTAACAAGAGCTATATTTTTCCCGTCCTTAAGCATTTTTATAAGCTGCGGACCTTTAGTATCCTTATTATGCTCATGATAGCTTGTCAAAGGTGTTTTAATGTTAAAATGATTCAGAAGCTTAACACTTTGACGTGTATCTTCTGCAGCAATTAAGTCTACTTCACCAAGTATACGTATTGCACGAAGAGTTATATCTTCCATATTTCCTATTGGCGTACCGCAAATATATAACATATTTTCTCCTAATTGTAATAAATATTATAGACTTCATCTGTATAACTACCATCGGATTTATATATAACAAGTGACGGTAAAACATTAACTCCGGGATTACCGCCTTTAAAAAGTTCAATCAGAACAAGTTCAGGAGATTTGCCCTGCCGTGATTCAATAAATCTCAATGCCTTTGGCTCCATATTATTTCCTCTAGCGGCGACAAATATATCTGTAAGGCGTTCACAGCGGTGTATTAAATACATTCTGCCGCCGTATTTAAGCATTTTACCTGCAGATTCAAAAACATCATTTATATTGCACAATATTTCATGACGTGATATGGCTTTAGGTGAATTTTCACATATAAAACCTCTTCCCGGCACCATATAAGGCGGATTACATGTTATCACATCAAATGATGATGCTTTAAAATATTCCCCGCATCTTTTTATATCTCCGGTTACAATATCTATTTTATCCTGAAGATTATTTAATACTACAGATCTTCTTGCCATATCGGCTACCTGTTCCTGTATCTCTATTCCACAAAAATGCTCCCCTGCTGTTTTAGCTTCAAGCAATATAGGGATTATGCCAGTACCTGTACACATATCAAGTACTTTTTCCTTCTTTTTTACTTTGGCAAATCCGCTTAAAAGCACTGCATCAATACCAAAACAAAAACCATCTCTGTTTTGTATTATTTTATAACCATTACGATGAAGATCATCTATTCTTTCATTTTCAAACAGCATATCAATCCAGTAAATCCTTTAAATCTTCTTGAGAAATACGTTCTTCCTTTCGGTGTTTCCTCTTAAGTATCCTTATTTCATCAGGAGTAAAGAAACTTATGCCTACGTCATTTTTTTGAGATTTTTTAACTGCCGTTTTAATAACTTGTTTTAAAACATTTACAGCCAGAACCTCTCCCTGTCCTTCCGGAGTATCTATAATATCCCCCTCCTTTGGAAGTCCCTTAAGAAGTTCCTCATAAGTATCCTGTTCATACTTAAGACAGCACATAAGTCTTCCGCATACACCTGAAATCTTTGATGGATTTAATGACAGCCCCTGATCCTTTGCCATCTTTATGCTGACAGGATGAAAATCCCCTAAAAAAGTAGCACAGCAAAGAGTTCTTCCGCATATGCCTATACCATTTATATACTTGGCTTCATCTCTTACACCGATCTGTCTTAATTCTATTCTTGTTCTGTATACAGCTGCAAGATCTTTTACAAGTTCTCTGAAATCGATTCTGCCGTCTGCTGTAAAATAAAATATAAGCTTATTATTGTCAAATGTAAGTTCTGTAGCTATAAGACGCATTTCCAGTCCATGTTTTTTTATTTTTTCAATACATACATCAAAGGCTTCTTTTTCTTTTTCCTTATTCTGTCTGTTTTTCTCAATATCTTCAGCAGTTGCAAGCCTTGTAACAGGTTTAAGAGGAGATATTATTTCATCATCATTTACATCACGGTTCGGTATAACAACCATGCCGAACTCCATTCCTCTTGATGTTTCAACTATAACATTCTGTCCGTATGAATATTCTGTTGTTTCCGGGTCAAAATAATAAATTTTTCCGGCTTTTTTAAATCTGACACCTACTACTATCATTCTATTTCTCCTTTATTTTAAAAAACAGAGTTTCAAGCAAAAGCTGTGTATTTCCGTTTCGGTTTAATCTGTTTCTTGTATCGTTAACGGCATCACAGCGTGTTATAAGCTGTGATGCCGTAGTCTTTCTGGCAATTGTTTCTGTTTGTATAATCTTATCTCTCTGTATAACTCTGTCTGTATTTCCCGTTTCCTTTATTACAAGAGCATCTCTGTAGACAAGATACATTATTTCAAGTATCTGATCCAGGGAACTTTTTTGCTCCTTTAAAGCATCAACAAGTCTGTAAAGCTCGATCATATCTCCATCTTCAAGCCTTAGTACAGTTTCAATTGCAGTATCTCTTATATCTCTGAATTCTTCTGAATTAACAAGTTCAATTGCTTTGCCTATGCTTCCCTGAGAATATATACTGTATAGCTGTGCCTGTTCACGGGAAATATCTAAATTATTAACCAAATAATCCGATACCATATTATAGGACAGCGGATGCAGTTTAAACATAATACAACGAGAAAGTATCGTAACAAGGAATTTATTATAATTTTCACACAGCAAAAGAAAAATACCGTATTCGGGAGGCTCCTCAAGAGTTTTAAGAAAAGCATTCTGTGCAAGTACATTCATTTTATCAGCTTCAGGAATTATAAATATTTTATACCTATTTCTATAAGGTTTCAATGTAATATTTTTGACAATTTGTTCTCTTACATCGGAAACCGTTATATCTTTTTTCTGATGAGTTACATAAATAATATCAGGATTATTATCTTCATCAAAAGTCTTACAGCTTATACAACTGTTGCAGGCATCTGTTCCTCCTTTTTCACAATTTAATGTCTTGGCAAATGCCCTGGCAAGAGTTGTTTTCCCTACACCCTTTATGCCGTCAAATATGTAAGCATGATTTATTCTGCCCAGAAGTATTGAGGACTGTAAATGTTCAATTATATTTTTATGACCTGTAACCTGACTGAAATTCATATCTTACTCCCGTTTTAAATTCCATTTTTGTCTAAAAGACTATTAATGCCGCTAATAATTTCATTATGTATTTCATCTACAGTTTTAAGTGCATCAATAACGGTTATTCTGTTTTTACAGCGTTTTGAAAGTCTGACATAACCATCATAAACTCTTTGGTGAAAGCTGAACTTTTCACCTTCCAGTCTGTCAAGCTCTGTCTGTGCTCTTTTTCGTGCAAGACCATCTTCCGGCTTTATCTTGAGTAAAAATGTTATATCCGGTTCAAGATCTCCCACAGCATATTTATTAATATTCTTTATAAGACGTTCTCCCATTGAGCGGGCAAACCCCTGATATACAACAGAACTGTCTACAAAACGGTCACTTATAACTATGCCGCCATTTTTAAGAGTTGGCAGAATAACTTCTGATACATGCTGTGCTCTTGCAGCTGCATACAATAGAGCTTCAGTCATATCTGTCATTTCAGAATTGTTTTTATCTATTATAATTTCTCTGATTTTTTCACTTATAGGGGTACCTCCAGGTTCTCTTGTAGATACAACCTTAAAACCTTTATCTGAAAGATATTTTTCAAGAAGCTTTATCTGTGTTGTCTTCCCGGCACCATCTGTACCCTCTATTGTAATAAATAAGCCTGACATAGTATCCTCCGGTATTTATCTTGCAAGCCAGCCGCCGTCTACTGCAAGTGTAAATCCATTTACATAAGCTGCCGCATCTGAGCAAAGATAAACAACTGCACCCATCATATCATCAGGTGTGCCCCAGCGTCCTGCCGGAATTCTGTCAAGAATTTCTTCTGAACGCTTCTCATCATTTCTGAGCTGACTTGTATTGTTTGTTGCCATATATCCCGGTGCAATGCCGTTTACATTGATGTTATGTTTTGCCCATTCATTAGCAAGTGCTCTTGTCATACCCAGAGCAGCTGATTTGCTTGAAGTGTAGGCAGGAACTCTTATACCGCCCTGATAGCTTAACATTGAGCAAACGTTTACAATTTTGCCTCCTGTGCCCTGAGCAATAAATTCTTTCGCTGCTGCCTGAGCAAGGAAGAATACAACCTTTTCATTAATATCGATTACCTTGTCCCAGTCTGCCTCAGTAACATTTATTGCATCTTCTCTCAATATTATACCGGCATTGTTTACAAGAATATCAATTTTGCCGAACTTATTTTTGGCTTCAGATATAATATAATCAATTTGTTCTGTGGAGCCAAGATCAGCTATAATTTCAAAAAATTCGCCGCCCTTTTCTTCTATAACCTTTTTGGTGTCTTCACAGCTTCTTCTTGCTACTCCGCATACTTTAGCACCTGCCTCTGCAAGAGCAATACACATACCCTGTCCAAGTCCTGTGTTTGCACCTGTTACAATTGCAACCTTGCCATCAAGTTTAAATAAATCGAGTATCATAAAATAACCCCCTTAAATTAATTAATTACACAAAATAAGTATAACACATATGTAAAATAAGTTCAATAAATTTGGACTATTAAATTAAAAATTTGTTAATATTAATCAATATATTTATTATCTTTCCTTTTTTTCATAAATTCTTTTATCTCATTACTTAATTTTAATTTTGCTGATGGATTTCTTTTAATAATTGCTGTCTTTTTAATATTAAATGCAGAAAATTTTTCTTTCATATTTTCTGCTTTTTCTTTCCATACATTTACATATTCTTCCATATCAAGCTTTTTAAAATCTTCAAGCTTTTCAAGAATCAGATCATCGATTTCTGTATATGAAAGTGCAGTACTGATTTTTTCTTTTATTTCAGCTGCAGCCTCATTTCTCTTTTCATTTGCATGTTCTTTCTTATCTTCAATAGAATCTATAATCTGCATTTTTATTTCATTCAATTCATTCATAAGTTTTGTACTGTTCATAATAATTTCTCTCATATTACAAGCTGCCTTGAATGACCTGACAAAGTCAAACATAAATACTGCAGTAAGTATAGCAACAATAAAAGCAGATATTATAAAATCAAGTGAATCTATAAATTTTGCCACAGGTTCGTTAATAACATATGTTATAAGCATTCCCATAAATCCCCACGCAATACTTGACTTAATACATATGTATCCTTTGTAGTTCATAAAATTTCCGCTATAGTCCCAATATTTGACTTTAAAAAATTTTTCCATAACTAATCCTGTTGCAAATTCCAAAACAGTAGCAGAAATAAAGCTGAATATATATACAAGTACAGGATTTGACATTACAGGTATTGTTGAAAACAGTATAATTACAGCACCACAGCCATATATTGGCAGAAATGGTCCTTTCATAAAGCCTCTGTTTACCCATTTTTTTGTTTTAACTGATACATAAAGACTTTCAAAGCACCAGCCCATAAAACAATAAATATAAAATATAAGAAAAAAAGTTAAAATATTCAAATCTAACTGATACATAATACCCTCTAAAAAAATCAGTCTGCCATAATTTTCAGGCAGACTGTTTATTTTTTTGATTAATAATCTTCAGGTCTGTCACTTCTGAAACCAAAATGATAACGTATAGCCTCAACAATTCTCTCTGCTGCATAGCCGTCACCGAAAGGATTTTTTGCTGCCACCATTTTGTCATAGCTTTCTTTATTTTCAAGAAGCTCTCTTGCCTGAGCATATATTTCATCTTCGTCTACTCCTGCAAGTTTAAGTGTACCTGCTTCAACGCCTTCAGGTCTTTCTGTAACATTTCTTAACACAAGAACAGGCTTGCCCATTGAAGGAACTTCCTCCTGCAGTCCTCCGCTGTCAGTCATTACCATATAACTTAAGTTCATAAGATTATGCATATTAACTATATCAAGAGGATCAACAAGATGAATTCTCTCATGGTTTCCTAAAATTCTGTTTGCAACCTCTCTTACAGCAGGATTAAAGTGAACAGCATATACAACTTCAATATCCTTATAATCCTCTGTAAGTCTTAAAACAGCTCTGCATATATTTTCAAGAGGTTCTCCCAGGTTTTCTCTTCTGTGAGCAGTCATTGTAATTACTCTCTTGTTTTTGTAATCTATATTGTTAAGCTCATCAAGCTCAAATTTAAAATTATCCTTTATAGTGTGCTTAAGACAGTCAACAGCCGTATTGCCTGTTATAAATATGCCCTCTTCACCAATGTTCTCCTTTAAAAGATGCTCTTTTGCAAGAGGCGTTGGAGCAAAATGCAAGTCTGCCATATGTCCTGTAAGCACTCTGTTCATTTCCTCAGGGAAAGGCTGAGTTTTATCATATGTTCTCAGGCCTGCTTCTACATGTCCCAGCTTTATACCACTGTAAAAAGCAGCAAGTGCCCCTGCAAAGGTAGTTGTTGTATCACCATGTACAAGAACAAGATCAGGTTTTGCCTCACTCATAACCTCTTCAAGTCCCGTAAGAGCTTTTGTTGTTATACTGGTAAGTGTCTGTCTTTCTGTCAT
This sequence comes from uncultured Lachnospiraceae bacterium, assembly GCA_964526435.1. Taxonomy (GTDB): domain Bacteria; phylum Bacillota; class Clostridia; order Lachnospirales; family CAG-274; genus Gallispira. The sequence goes on from CAZGIC010000036.1 coordinate 14,859, forward strand.
TATATCCAAATCGTAATCCGGATGCAAATCAAATATTTCAAGTACCTGGTCAAGCATCTGTCTGTGCTGTGCAGTTACACAGACTATCTGCTCTATTTCATCACACTTATCCATAGCTTTAATAAGGGGAGCCATTTTGGTAGCCTCAGGTCTTGTACCGAAAATACTCATTACCTTTATCTTTTTCATTATATTCACCTCTTACAAAAATTATAATTTATTTTAATATATCAAATTCCTAACATTTAACCGATCTTTTCTGATATGGACTAATTACTCCATATATTTTCCATACCATATTTTACCTAAAATAAAGCCCAGGCAAAAAAATACTATAAATAAACACAAAGCAATTACCACATCTAAAAAAATAATAACATCAGCAGCCAATACAAATTTAATCAGTGCACCAATCACAAAGAAAATTACACAGTTTAAAACAGCCTTTGTTTTATTTCCCATTACAATGGCAAATACAAGGGTAGTCATATAAATGCACAAAAGGCAGGAAATAACAAGGTTCAGCGTTTCCTCGTATTGCATACCTGTAAATCCTACACCCATACATAAATAAAATACTGCCATAATCACAGCCATAAGTACAGGCTTTTCATCACTTCTTTTTCGTATTTTCTTGTAAAAATTTTCCATTTATTTATTCACCTCGTATTCAACAGACACAAGAGTCAGTCCTTTTGGCGGCATGGTAATTCCTGCCCTGCTCCTGTCACCTGATTTAATTATATTTTCAATTTCATTCACATCAATTTTTCCGATGCCTACTTCAATCAATGTTCCCGTCAATATTCTTACCATATTATATAAAAAACCGTTTCCCCTGTATGTAAATGTGATTTCACTGCCACATTTATCTATATCAATTGAATATATGTTTCTAATCGTCGATTTTTTACTTTTCTTGTTTGAACAAAAAGCTTTAAAATCTTTTTCTCCTTTTAATATTTCTGCAGCTTCCTGCATTTTTTCCAAATTAATATTATAAGGAAAGTGATTTACAGTCCTTCTTGTAAAAACATTTACCTTTTTTCCTGTATCTATTTTGTATACATATGTCTTGGCTTTTGCATTAAGTCTTGCATGAAATCTTTCATCAGCAGCTTCAAAGCTTAATATCCTTATATCAGCAGGCAAAGCTTCATTAAGTTTGTCCATCAGGTCATTGTATTCACCCTTAAGTTTAAAATTAGCAACCTGACCCAAAGCATGTGCACCGGCATCTGTTCTGCCTGAACCGTTTATTTCAGCATCTTCGCCTGTTACGTCTTTTATTGCCTTTTCAATAATTCCCTGTATAGTATTTGGTGTTGACACCTGACGCTGCCATCCGTTATATCTTGTACCTTCATATTCAAGAACCATTTTATAATTCATAACTATTTTCCTTTTCATGTATAATTTTGCCAAGTTCTTCATTTATGGGCACTGAAATTTCATATTTTTCACTTAAGTTTATAACAGTATCAGCAAATATTTCAACTTCTGTTTTATTTTTATTTAAAATGTCCTGGGCCATTGAAGGCATACTATCAGGATTAAGTTTGTCTATAATATCAAGCCAGTACTTTATTTCTCCTTCTTCCAAAGGAATATTCATTTTATTTGCTGCTTTAATTACTTCATACATTGCACCTATCATTTTATCTCTGTACTTACCGCTTATCTGCACATCTCTGTAATGCAGACCATAAGCAGCACATACCTGATTAATCCCCACATTCAGCATAAACTTGCTCCACAGCTTGTTAAGCATGGATTCAGGTATTTCATATGAAAAGCCAATACTGTCAAAAAATTCTTTAAGCTCTTTTACTGTATCTGAAAGTTTTACATTTTCAGCTTCACCAAAGGCAAGGGTGCCGTAATTTTTAAACTCAATATGATTTTCATACTTTTGTGCATCCATGCCATAGGCTACACAGTAGAGAATTCTGCCCTTTCCTAAAACATCAGCAATAACTTCTTCACTTGTAATGCCATTTAAAAGAGAAATTACAATTGTATTTTCATTTACAAAAGGCTTTGCGGTTTCAAGAGCTTTTTGTAAATGATGAAATTTAGTAGCAACAATAAGCAAATCCAAATCAGTCTTTTCAAAGGCATAGTTAAAATTCTTTTTTGCTCCGTTTATGTATATTCCATTATTTTTATATCTTTCAAGTCTTTCTCTGTCACCTATTACATGAACATTTTCAGTGCCTATAGCTTTTGTCAAAAAATCTCCATACATACCTCCCAAAGCACCAAGCCCAAGTATACCTATATCTTTAATCACTTTATCACCCTTTTCAAAACTATATTTACATTTTACATCATATTAAATATTATTGCAACAGTTTTAATTTAATCAAGCTATCTATAAGTCAGTCAAAAATCACTTTACTTATTATACCATTTATATTATAATAAAGCTATAAGAACATATAATAATTTATCAAAAAAACATGGAGGTGATAAAATGCGTGGACCAGGAGGACCTGGCGGACCGGGAAGACCCAGAGGACCCGGAGGATTTGGCGGACCGGGAAGACCAATGGGACCGCCGCCGAGAAGACCGGGCGGTCTTATGCCACCACCGGGACGAAGAGGCTGTTTAGGCGGATGTCTTACCATGATTATACCCCCTATTATAATTATGGGAGTTATAATCGCAGCTGTAGTATCTATTTTATAAAAAAACAGGGGAGAAGATTTATTTTAAACAAATTTATCTTCTTCCCTGCTTTTTAATTATATTTAAACAACCTGCTCAAAAGAAAACTGTTCAGCTGACCGCTTTTTAAATTAATTTTTATTTCGGTTTGCACTGTCCGCATGGTGTATATCCCATACTTTCAAGTTCTTCTGCAGTACCTGAATATTCTTCCTTATTTTTATCACTCATATTACTTACACTGCTGCAGTCCTCACGGTGAAATTTTTTTGAGTTTGTATTCAGTATATATGTATTTGTCGTTGTTTCATCTGTGATTACACTATTCTCTTCTGATGTATTTTCAGATTTCTCTGTGTAAATAATTTCTCCGTTTATGTCTGTAAGACTTATACCGTTTCCGCTGCACTGAGCTATTATAGTACCCTCCTCATCTGTTCTGTGAACATTAACTCCATATTTATTAAAAGTATCAAGTGTTTCCTTGTGAGGATGTCCGTATTCATTATTTTTGCCACAGCTTATTACAGCAATTTCAGGTGAAACTCTTCTTACAAACTCATCACTGTCTGATGTTGAACTTCCGTGATGTCCGGCTTTAAGCAAATCCGCGGAAATATCAACATTACTTTCAATAATATCCATTTCTTCATCTTTACTGCAATCTCCTGTAAGCAGTATGCTGTCATTTCCGTATAAAAGTTTCATAACTATTGAATTATTATTAGTATCATCTCCAATATCAACGGGACCAACAATACTGCAATTAAAATCACCTAAACTGAAATTGTATCCGGCTTCTCCCTTTATAACATTTACATTATTGTTTTCAATAGCGTCAAGCATATTTTCAAAGCATTTTGTTGTAGTTACCATATCAGGCATTATAATGTTTTTTACACTGAATGAATTTATGACATCATCCATACCGCCAATATGATCTGAGTGAGGATGAGTTGCAACAACATAGTCAAGACTTTCAATTCCAAGCCCCTTGATATATTCAATCACAATCTTACCTTTATCCTCTTCCCCTGCATCTACAAGCATATATTTACCATTGCTTTCAACAAGTATGCTGTCACCTTGTCCAACATCAATAAAGTGGACAGCATTACTGCTTTTGTCTATTATTTTTATGGCTCCTGCATTTGCATAACAGACATACATAAGCACTGTAATCAAAATTCCGATTAAAATTCTTATTCTTCTCATACCTTCCGCCTTTCTGCTGTATCCACACATTCCACAAGATTATTGTCGGCATCATAAAATTTGACCTTTATTGATGCATCAACCTGCGGAATACCACTTATCACCTGATATGTTGAACTTGCCATAAGCAAGTCAAACACAACCGACTTTCTTTCGTTTTTACTCATTCTGCTTATTGTTACATAAAAAATTGTATAATCACCGTTAAACTTAATGTCTTTTATGCCGCTATACTTTTCTTTAATTTCAGCGGCAATTTTTTCAATACGTTTTTTTAGCCCCTCTACAAAATTTTCATAATTATCAATAGTCATTAATGCACTTACAAATCCTGTTGTTTTATCTATTTCAATGCTGTGAGCCCCAAGTCTTTTAAGTTGTTCCCTTATTTTTCTCTGACTGTCGTTATTTCCGAAATATTCCGGTGAAATAACAAGTTTGATCATGTAAATCAACTCCCGGTAAAAAAAGTATTTGCAATAAATAATTTTCAATTACTATTATATAGCATTTTCTATATAATTTCCAGTGTAAGTTTATTTACATTATTT
>CAZGIC010000037.1:0-16491 GCA_964526435.1 uncultured Lachnospiraceae bacterium
TCTGCTTTGTTATTGTCTATTCAATACTAAGCGGATTTATTACAGATTATTTGCTCCAGTAAAAATTACAGAAAACTTTCTACACTTCTTTAAAGTAAAAACACAGGAACGGGAACCCTATATGTTCCCGTTCCTGTGTCGTAAAAATCAACAGCCTTCAATAAATGCTTCTAGCCTATGTACAGCTAAAAATTTTCACTTTTGGATTTCATCCCTTCAAATGAAGTTTTTCTTATTAAAACTTTTATCTTTAAAAATCAAAAACATCATTTATACTGTTTTAATATTACATAATTTCAATTATGATTTTAATTCAGTCTTATTTTCTTCATCAAAAAACACACTTGTCAAACTTTCAAATATTTCACTTACTCTAAACTTCACATTTACGTTTTCAATTTTACCTATCTCTTCATTTGTAATATTTTTTCCTTCATTATCAATATACAGATCAAAAATACCAAGCCACGTCCTGTTCTCAGAAAGAAGCATAAACCCAAGCAGTGATAAGTACATAATTTTTTTCATTTTCAACACCTCATAAGAAAGTATTGACAATTTTTTTCTGTTTATACAATAAACATAAATTAACACATTATTTATTCTTCCTTTTTACAGTACACACATAAAAACACCGCAGAACTTTTAGTCCTGCGGCATCTCTCATCTCGAAAGGATAAATATCAGGGCATCACCTCTCCACAACAACTCAAAAACAATACAGTTTCCCTGTGGTAATCTTATTTTACACCCTTGAGTTAACTCCAGTGCAACATAATTTTTTATTAAGAAATAACAAATAAAAAATTAACAGTACACTTTAAACAATTTTATATATATTTTCTTTAAAAGACCGCACTCTTTATAAATATAATTTGCTGTCTTTTTATATGTATCATATACAAAAGCTTTTTCTTTATCGTCGCAATTTTCATTACCATATGCTGCCTTTAACACAATATTATGAAATTTTTCGGCTTCATCATCTTTCAGCACAGTCACCTCTTTTAAAATCATCTGCACAAAATCTTCTTCAAGTCCCGTTAATTTTACACCCTTAATTTCCATAATCTTTGCAGTAATGTAAAAAAGCTTTCTAATATCATAAGTATTAATTTTTCTTATAATTAATTTTCTTCTTATAAGTACTGCCGCCGCAATAATCAAAACAATGACTGCTCCTGCAAATTCTTTTAATGTTCCACTGTCATTTACAGCAGCACTTACCTCTCTGCTTTCTCTTTCTGTTATTTCCCTTGTAGTCGTTTCGCTGGTTTCTTCCGTAACATCTCTTTCATAATTTATTACCTCTGCCGTACCGGCTGTTGCTGCAGGTGTTACCTCCACAGGTACCCAGCCCTTATCCCTTATATATATTTCAGTCCATGCATGAGCATTTTTATCAAGAGCTTTTGCATAATATGTACCGTCCTCCTGCTCCTTAAAATCATCTTTGCTTATTTTATATCCTGTCACATACCTTGCCGGCACGCCAAAACTTCTATACATAAGAGTAGCAGCAGAAGCAAAATGAACACAATATCCCTTTTTACTTTCAAAAAGAAAATATTCTATAATATCTTCATTTATAGGTGCCATACCGGGAGTTAAAGTATAGCTTGCCCTTGAACTTAATTCATTTATTATAAAATCAGTTATATCATCAATATTGTCAAAGTTTTCATTACTGCAAAGCTCCATAGTTTTTGGTACTATATTCACAGGTATATTCAAATAATTTTCATACACATAAGGTTCATAATTTTCCTGCATCTCCTCATATCTTCTTAAGGTTTCATAATCCATATTTTCAGTATTTATGTTCAAATCCTTAATCTCATAATAGGAATATACATAGGCAATATTTTCTTTTTTTGTAAGTCTTTCCCATCTTCCCACATAAGGATAATATCTGTTTCTGACATTCTTTAAAAGAGGATTTATAGTAACTGTTCTTGAACTCACTATCATAGGTGAATTTGAACTGCTGTTTGCAGTATAGTATATTTCCTTGTACATTGTATCTATAAGATTGCCCCACCTTGACCAGCCTCTTTCAAAGGCAATTCTGTCAAAGAAATCTCCTTCGTCAGCCTCTTCCCACTGACTTCCTATATAGTTGCCTCCTTCAAATCCCTTTAAATATAAATCCTCTTCAGGTTTTTTATTAAGCCATACTTCAAGACAGGGGGTTCCGTTCTGATAATTATTTCCTCTGTTTATTTCCCCCGAGTCATAATCCTCTTTGTTTTCATTTCTGAGGCTTTTTATTCCTCTGTATATGTAGCTGTCTGCATCATCAGCAATGTCAAAAAGCTCATCTCCGAATTGCTCTGTTCCCACTGAAGCAGCAAAAAAAGCTATTCCCGTAAACACAGTAAATATCAGACTTACAGCCATAGCCGTACTTTTTAATCTATCACTATTATGATTTATAATATAAATTCCTGCAAATGAAATGATCATTAGTGCAATATCTTCAAAATCTGCTGCTTTTCCTGTAAGAGGATGAAGAAACACAATAAACATTATAAGAACAAAGTACAGTCCCGTAAACTTTGTTTCAAATTCCACACCGACAATAAATTCCACTGCCAGAATTCCAAGAAAAATTATAAAATATGTTATTTCATAATTACTTAGTCCTTCCGCCTCTCTTATTCCCATAAAAATATTATTTACATATTGAATAGCATCGTTACCCCTTATCACAAAAACCAACAGAAACAAAAGCAATACTATAAATATGTTAAGCATATATTTTCTGAACAAACATTGCCAGCAAAATATAGCCGTAGTGACAGCAAACAGTGCGAAATAAGTCCATGGTCTGTAAACTCCGCCAAACATAGTAACAAAGCCTGACACTATTCCGACAGTTCCCATTATTAAGTACACATACAAAAGTACAGCTTTTATATATTTTCTGTTTTCAGAAATCCTGTCTTTCATTTAAATCCCTCATATAGCTATTTTATTATTCAATATTTCCTCTATGTAATTTTCAGCAGAATAAGAATAAATTTTCCTGCCGTTTAAAAACAGTTCCAGATCACAGTTAAGTGTTATAACATTTTTATCATCTTTAAATAAATTACTGCTGTTTTTTTCTGTCTTTTCAGCATAATAAATATCTGTCATTATATCTCTTAAGTTTTCCCTGTCTGTAAAATTTCTGCTGTATATTTTACTACCGCTTACAAAACATATTTCACAGCCTCCAAATCTTTCAAGTACTCCCAGCATAAGAGCCTGACATATTTCATAAAATCCGTCTGTCATCTTTAAATTATCTGTATTCCTGTTTTTTAAATCAAGATATATAACTATGTTGCTGTTTTCAGTATCACTGTATTCTTTGCAGTAAATTTCATCGGTCTTTGCAAATAAATTCCAGTGTATATTTTTAACAGGGTCTCCCCATTCATATGGCTTAAGCTGGTGTATTTCCTGGGAATTTCCTCCGCCCCTTCTCCCCTCTTTTTCACTGCTTTCCATGTTACCATTTAAATTATTGCTAAAAATATCAAAAGATATTTTCTTTTCCACGGGAAATACAAGTATTTCATTTTCAGCTTTGCATCTGCATCTGACCTTAAAAATCTCCGCATAATCGGTAACCTTTACACCATACACATTCAAATGCATTATACCACAATACCGCCCTGTAACAACAGGTTTGGGATATGCACATGACTTCTTGTTTACTGCTGAGCTTATTTTAAATGCTTTGTTTTCCTTTTTATTTTTATAAAAATATCTGTATTTAAATGTAAATTTAAATACAGGCAAAAAGCCTTTGTTTTCAAAACAGACAGCAGTTTTACAGCTTTTCCCCTTACTTATAAAAAACCTCTTATCTTTAAAATAACATTTTATGCCGAATTTCATTATTTCCGCCGTCATAAACATAACAAAAAACACAATTACCTCACAAATAAACAATGTCATTATGGCATTATCCCTGTATATTCCCCCGACATAAAATGTAACAATAGCTAAAAGGACAAAAATAACACACCTCATATTATTTACCTCTTCCGGGCAGCGGTTTTTTTGTTTTGTTTAAAATATCTGTCAGCACCTCGGTTCTGCTGATATTTTCAAGTCTGCCCTCCGAACTAAGAAGTATTCTGTGTTTAACTGCATATATAAACTGCTCCTCAACATCGTTTGGTGTCACAAAATCTCTGCCGCTGAGCCAGGCAGTTGTTTTGCACAGTTTTACAAGTGCAATTGTGCCTCTCGGACTTGCTCCCATTTCAATATATGGATTATTCCTTGTTGCCCGTATAAGTGTCACAATATATTCACACACTTTTTCATCTATATAAACATTTTGTATTTCTTTTCTTATACCAAATATTACTTCCTTGTCTATAACAGGCTCAATACTGTCAACTTTTCTTTCCCATGACACCTGTTCCGCAATTTCCATTTCACTTTCAAAGCTGGGGTATCCCAGTGACATTGACGCAATAAATCTGTCCATTTGAGGTATGGGCAGTCTCTGGGTTCCTGCCCCATATGGATTTTGTGTTGCAATAACCCAGAAAGGTTCCGGAACTTTTCTTGTCACACCTTCAACACTGACCTGCTTTTCTTCCATTACTTCAAGAAGTGCAGACTGTGTCTTTGGCGAAGTTCTGTTTAACTCATCGGCAAGGAGAAGATTACAAAAAACAGCCCCTTCCTTGTACACAAATTTTTCAATATCCTTTCTGTATATTGAAAAACCGGTAAGCTCCGACGGCATAACATCAGGTGTAAACTGTACTCTCCTGCTTTCAATATCCATTACCTTTGAAAGAGCAATGGCAAGGGTTGTCTTTCCCACACCGGGTGCATCTTCAAGGAGAATATGTCCGTCTGCAAGAAAGGCAGTAACAGCCTCTTTAATAATTGTCTCCTTTCCCAGTATAACTTTATTTATAATTCCAAGCATTTCTTTTATCTTTTCTCTGTACATACTTATCTTTCCTTATAAATATTAAACCCGACTTCCATTCTATTATAAGTATAACATTTTAAGTACACTCTAAGTCAATAGTTTTTGATAATCTTAATAAAATTTTCCTTATTTTTACCGGACCGCAATTTAACCATAAAAACAGAAAAACCGATACAGATTTTATCCATACCGGCAATTCTATCCCTCTATTTAATTTTACTCTCTTACTATCATCTTTTTGTATATATTCAGCATATTCTCCGCAAATATAAGATTAGAATATTCCATACCCTTTTTTGAACTTTCATAAGTCATATTTTCATAATTTTCGGCTATATTAAAATATCCTTTTATAAAATCCTCTTCAGTTTTATAACTGATTCCATTTTTCCCCTCAATAAGTACATTTTTAAGACAGTCATCATATCTTACAAGTAACGGTTTTCCTGCTGCAAGAGCTTCTATATATGTAAGTCCCTGTGTTTCACTTGTTGAACCGCTTACAAATATATCCCCAAGGGCATAATAATTTTCAATTTCATTCCATGGCACAGCACCTGTAAAAATAATAGTATCTGCAACATTCAGTTTTTCTGCTTTATTTATTATACTTGTCTTTTCAGGACCGTCACCTACTATTATAAACTTTACATCAGGCTCTTTTTCTTTTATGTAAGGGAGAAAATTTATAAGTTCCTTTATATTTTTTTCCTTTGCAAGCCTTCCAACATAAATAAGATTTCTGCAGCTTTCAGATATTCCATATTTCTTCTTAAGCTCAACCACCTTTTCAGAATTTGGAAATTTAAATTTTTCATAATTTACACCGGTAGCCTGGACAAAAATCTCTCTCTTAACGCCATATTTTTTCAAAAGTTCATTTACCTTGTCTGTAGGCACAACAACAGCCCTTGCATGATTGCAGGTTTTTTTGCTGAATTTTCTTGCAAGTCCTTTTACAATCTTGCTGTTGCATCCTGGTATTCTCAGATAATGGGTATAATCTTCATAGACAGTATGATATGTGTGAATAAATGGAAGATTATATTTATATGCACTCCTCTTTGCCAGATGTCCCATTTCAAACTCAGTTTGTGAATGAATAATGTCAAGATTTAATTCTTTAACTTTCTTCATTGCCTTGCTTACTCTGAAACAGCACAGTCTTCTGTCTTTTACCAGTAAAAAGGGAATGCTTCTTTCTCTTATTACGTTTTTCTCGTCTTCATATTCCACATTATTATCAGGTGCAAATATATACACCTCCTGCCCAAGAAATTCGAGACCCCTTTTCAGTTGCTGTACAGATGTTGCAACACCATTAATTTCAGGATAATAGGTATCAGTAAATATACCTATTCTCATAAAATCACCCCTTTTAGAATAATCCCCTATTCCTCTGCGATTTTCTGTCAAAACTCAACTGTTTCTATATTTTCAACAGCCTTATCCATAAGCTCCTCAAGTCCGTCTATCTTTCTCTCAATAGATTCTATAATAGACTTTTTAGGCTTTGTTTCGGGATGCTTTGCAACAAAAACTGTACAGCAATCCTCATAAGGTCTTATTGAAATATCATATGTACCTATTTCCACAGCCACATCAATAATTTCCTGCTTATCCATTGCACACAAAGGGCGGAGAACAGGAATAGCTGCTGCCGAATCTATAGCAGCAATTGCCTCCATTGTCTGGCTTGCCACCTGACCTATACTATCCCCTGTAACAAGAGCCATTGACTTATTTTTTTCGGCTATTTTCTGTGCTGTTTTAAGCATTGCTCTTTTCAAAAGCACAGTCATTTTTTCCGGCGGTGTACTTTCGTATATTTTAAGCTGTGTATCTGTAAAAGGCACAACATGAAGCTTCAGACTTCCCGTATACTTTGCAAGCTGTTCAGCCAGATCCATAACCTTCTGCTTTGCTCTTTCAGATGTATAAGGCGGTGAATCAAAGTAACATGCCTCGATTTCAACACCTCTTTTTGCAGTGAGAAAAGCAGCCACAGGACTGTCAATTCCCCCGGACATAAGAACAGTTGCCTTTCCGCTTGAACCATAAGGCAAACCGCCGTATCCTTTTATTACCTTGCTGTACACATAGGCATTGTTTCTGAGCTCCACCATAAGAGTAACTTCAGGATTATGAACATCAACCTTAATATTTGGCACATTGTGAAGAATGTATCCCCCCACATCGGCACTTATTTCATTACCTGTCATAGGATACCTCTTATCGGAACGTTTTGTAACCACCTTAAATGTAACTCCGCCTTCAGGAAAATGCTCCTTAAAATGTAAAAGTGCATGTTTTCTCAGACTTTCAATGCTCTGGTCCTCAAATTCAACACCGGGACATACTGCTGTCACACCTAAAATTTTAAGGACAACAGGTATAACAGTATCATAGTCGAAATCCCCTGCCTCATTTACAACCAGAAGCCTGCCCTGCTCCTTATAAACTCTATAGCCTTCATAAGGCTCCAGTCTTTTTATAATAGTTCTTATTAATTTATTTTCAATTAAATATCTGTTCTTGCCTCTTATAGCAATTTCACCATATTTAACTAAAAGCACATTTTTCATTATTAAACTCCTTTATATCCTGTGTACCGCCAATGTACATTATTTCCATTGACAGCACAGCTTTGAATATAATTATACATTAATTTAAGGCATATGACAACACAAAATTTTCATATAACATTTATTAAATCTCACTCATTACATCCTGCATATCATATTTTCCTGTTTTTTTGCCATTCATAAACTTTGCGGCTTTTACCGCACCAACAGCAAACACTTCCTTGCTGTAAGCAGAATGTGTAAATTCAATTACCTCATCTTTACCTGCAAAAATAACCTCATGGTCACCAACAATAGTGCCCCCTCTTACCGCTGAAAAACCAAGCTCTTTTCTGTCCCTCTTTTGTCTTACCTGACTTCTGTCATAAACATATTCAAGCTCATTTCCAACACTTTCATTAACAGCATCTCCAAGAAGAATTGCTGTACCGCTTGGTGCATCAATTTTCTGATTGTGATGTCTTTCAACAATTTCCACATCAAATCCTGCATCATAAAGAACACTGCTGTATTTTTTCAAAATAGCGGCAATAAGATTAATTCCCACACTCATATTTGCACTTTTGAACACAGCAACCTTTTCTGAAGCCTTATTGAGCATTTCTTCAGTTTCCTGACTTAATCCGGTTGTACATATAACTGCCGGAATATTATTTTCTTCAGCATACTCAATAACTGCCGGTACAGCAGAAGCCGTTGAAAAATCAATTATAACATCAGCCTCAATATTACAGTCTTTAATATTTGTAAATACAGGGAAATCAGTATTGCCTGATGTTACATCAACACCTGCCGCAATTTCTGTTTCACTGTCATTTTTGACAATATCGCATACAACCTTTCCCATTTTTCCGTTGCATCCATGCATAATTATTTTTATCATATGTTTTTCTCCTTCTTTCAAAAAAGGCGACTAAAAGCCGCCTTTCAATTAATTATAATAATCCGAAGTCCTTCATTGCCTTTTCAAGAACAGCTTTATTTGCTTCTTCCATATCAACAAGAGGAGCTCTGTATCCGCCTGCATTAAGTCCCATCATATTTAATGCAGTCTTTACAGGTATAGGACTTGTTTCACAGAAAAGTGCATTAATTAAATCAATTGCTCCAAGCTGAAGTTCTGCCGCCTTTTTAGTATCTCCATTTAAAAAGCTTGTAACCATATCGTGAGTATACTTTGGTGCAACATTTGAAAGAACAGAAATTACACCCTTTCCCCCAAGTGAAAGGAGAGGAACAATCTGATCATCATTGCCGCTGTAAATATCAATATCTCCTTGTGTTCTTGCAGCAATTTCAGCAACCTGACCTATATTTCCGCTTGCTTCCTTAATTGCAACAACATTTTCAACAGTCTTGGCAATTGTTTCGGCAGTTTTAGGTGCAATATTAAGTCCCGTTCTTCCGGGAACAGAATACATTATAACAGGCAGATCTGTAGCCCCTGCCATATCTGTATAATACTTAACAAGACCCTTCTGTGTAGTCTTGTTATAATATGGTGTTACTATAAGCAGAGCATCAGCCCCAACCTGTTCACATCTCTTGCAAAGCTCAACACCATGCTTTGTATCATTGCTTCCTGCACCTGCAACAACAGGCACTCTCTTATTAACTTTATCAACAGTAAATCTTATAGTTTCAATTTGTTCATCATCAGTAAGAGTTGATGCCTCACCTGTAGTACCGCATATTATTATAGCATCTGTTTCATTTTCAATCTGGAATTCAATTAAATTTCCGAGAGCATCATAATTGACACTTCCGTCCTCATTAAAAGGTGTAACTATTGCAACACCTGCTCCTGTAAAAATAGTCTTTCCCATAAAACATACCTCCTTCTTATCTGTCAAAATATCCTTTTGCAGCCAGAAGTTCAGCCATTAAAACAGCTCCCCCTGCCGCACCTCTTAATGTATTGTGTGACAAACACACAAACTTGTAGTCATACTGACTGTCCTCTCTGAGTCTGCCAATAGACACAGCCATACCCTTTTCAAGCATTCTGTCAAGCTTAGCCTGTGGTCTGTTGTCTTCTTCAAAGTAGTTTAAGAACTGCTTTGGAGCTGAAGGCAGCTCAAGCTCCTGAGGTACACCGCTGAAATTTTTCCATGCTTCAAGTATTTCTTCCTTTGAAGGCTTGTTTTCAAAGCTTACAAATACAGCGGCAGTATGTCCGTCAGACACTGCAACTCTTAAGCACTGAGTTGTAATATTTGGTGTTTTTGCATTTTCAATAACATCACCGTTGATCTTACCCCATATCTTCATTGGTTCAAGCTCAGACTTTTCTTCTTCACCACCGATAAAAGGTATAACATTGTCAACCATTTCAGGCCATGTTTCAAAAGTTTTTCCTGCTCCTGAAATTGCCTGATAAGTACATGCCAGAACATTCTTAATTCCGTACTTTCTGAGCGGATGGAGTGCAGGGACATAACTCTGTAAAGAACAGTTTGACTTAACTGCAATAAAGCCTCTCTTTGTGCCCAGTCTCTTTTTCTGAGCATCTATTATTTCTATATGTTCCGGATTAAGTTCAGGTATAACCATAGGCACATCAGGAGTGCCTCTGTTAGCTGAATTATTGCTTACAACAGGACATTCAGCCTTTGCATATCTTTCTTCCAGTGCTTTTATTTCATCCTTTTTCATATCTACTGCACAGAAAACAAAATCAACCATTGATGCAATTTTATCAACATCTGCTGTTGCATCCATAACTGTAAGCTCACCTATTTTTTCAGGCATAGGCTCTGTCATTGCCCATCTTGAACCTATAGCATCTTTTAACTTTTTGCCTGCTGAACGAGGACTTGCAGCCACAGCAACAACATTAAACCATGGGTGCTTGTCAAGAAGCAAAGCAAATCTCTGCCCTACCATTCCTGTAGCTCCAATAATACCTACGTTATAACTTTTCATTTTATACCTCCAAAAATTATGTAATAATTATATTGTGCAGCAAAAAAACAGACTGACAAAAGCCAATCTGTGTTATTTATTAAATATACACAGATAGCTCTCCATCGGAATTTCCAATGACAGTTGCCCTGCTCTTAACAAAAGCAACCAGAAAATTTTCCCATCAGCAGAAAATTTTCTTCGGCATTATCCCCTTTCAATACTCATCATCTGTCACTGCAACATCAGAATATTTACTAATGTCAAATGCACCTCTATCTCCTTACTGCTTTAAATATAACACTATTAAGTCCCATTGTCAACACAATAGCATAAAACTTTGAATAAATTTTTAATTTATGGCTAACCTAAAAAATATAGGGAGGATGATATAATGAAAAAAAATAAAATCTTAAAACCGGAAGATAAACTCAAATATGAAATTGCCGAAGAACTGGGGCTTCTTGATAAAGTAGAACATTACGGCTGGAAATCCCTTACATCAAGAGAAAGCGGAAAAATCGGCGGACTTGTAAATAAGAAAAAAAGAGAATTGCAAAAGAAAGATAATGTGCAGGATGATAACTGACCTTATCTTTCTCTTCTCATTTTTCCTTATATCCGTCACACCTGAGCCCTTCAGCCATTAATTTTATTCCCTCGCCTTAATGACGTTGCTTATTTCCACTCTTCCCCTGTTATCACTGCCAAGACTTGCAGTACAGGTACACTCTTCATTTGTATCAGGCATATGTACTCTTAAATTTTCAATCTTTCCCGTTTCAAGTATTTTTTTAACAAAGTCATTGTCTATAGCCACGCCATAATTTTCAAGGGCATTTTTCCATATTGTAAATTTGCACCCCTGCTTCCAGTTACTGCAGAAATACCCCTTTGAATTTTCAAGAATATGCCCCTTGCAGTTGGGACAAATTCCCAGAATTGCTGCCCTTGCTCTTCTGCTTCTGGGCTTTTCAGCAGCAAATATTACCTTACATTCTCCTCTTTGTGAAGCGTCTACAATATAGTTTACATACCTTTTTATGGAACCCATAAATTTTTCAGTATCCATTTTGCCTTTTGCAATTGATGTAAGTCCCTTTTCCCACTTTCCCGTAGTTTCAGGGGACTTAAGTTCCACAGGTACAATTTCAATAAGCTTCATTCCCTTTTCAGTCGGAACAAGAGATTTTCCCTTTCTTGTTATGTACCCTACTTTTATAAGTCTTTCAATTATAGAAGCTCTTGTTGCCGGAGTTCCCAGACCTGATTCCTTAAGCTGTTCTTTCAGATTTTCATCTTCAACAAATCTTCCTGCGTTTTCCATTGCAGACAAAAGACCTGCTTCATTGTATGCCTGAGGGGGCTTTGTTTTCTTTACTGAAACCTTTGCGTTTTTTGTTTCAAATTGATCATCAGCCTTTACATCAGGCAGAACATCATCAGTTTTCTTTTCCTTTTCACTCTTTACATTAAGCTCCGTCCAGCCCTTTTCAACAACAGTGGTCCCCCTGGTTACAAAAAGCTCACTTTCGCACTCAGTCACTATCTTTGTTGTATTATAAACATAATAAGGATAAAACACCTGTAAAAATCTTCTTGCAATAAGGTCATAAACCCTAAATTCCCCGTCACTTAAAGCATTTATTCTGGGATTTACCTCCGTAGGTATAATAGCATGGTGGTCACTTAATTTTGAATTGTCCACTATTCTCTTTGTTATGGGCAGTTTTGGAAGATCCACAACATATTTGGCATATTTGTTATATACATCTGTTCCCATAAGCTTTACTGCAATTACTTTAAGCTTTGGTATCATATCATCAGATAAATACCTGCTGTCTGTTCTGGGATATGTTACCATTTTTCTCTTTTCATACAGATCCTGCACAATAGACAATGTCTGCTGTGCAGAAAACCCGAATTTCTTATTGCAGTCCCTCTGAAGCTCTGTAAGGTCATACAGAAGTGGAGGCGGATTTTTCTTTTCCTCACACTCAACAGACTTTACACAGGCAGTTTTCCCCTTAACTTTTTTAGCAATTTCACCGGCCCTTTTTTTGTCTGTAATTTTAGTTTCTTCAGTCTTTTTATCTCCCTCTGTTTTTATTTCAAACCATTGTCCCTTGTACTCTCCGAAGTCAGCCTGTACTTCCCAATATTCCGAAACAACAAAGTTGTCAATTTCTTTCTGTCTTGCCGCAATTATTGCAAGAGTCGGCGTCTGAACCCTTCCTATACTCAGAAGAGTGTTGTATTTTATTGTAAATGCCCTGCTTGCATTTATTCCCACAAGCCAGTCAGCCTCAGAACGGCATTTTGCCGAAAAGTATAAATTGTCATACTCACTTCCGTCCTTAAGCTTTTCAAAACCTTCCTTTATAGCCTGTGCCGTCATACTTGAAATCCACAATCTTTTAAATGGCTTATTACATTCTGTAAGCTCATATATATATCTGAATATAAGCTCCCCTTCCCGCCCGCTGTCAGTTGCACATATAAGGCTTTCAATATCATCTGACTTAAGCATCTTTTCAAGTATACTATACTGATCTAAAGTACTTTCAATAGCCTTTGTTTTTATATGCTCCGGTATAATAGGCAATGTATCCATTCTCCACCTTTTGTATTTCTCATCATACTCTTCCGGCTCACAAAGTGTAACAAGATGCCCCACAGCCCAGCTTACAATATATTCATCATTGTATAAATATCCTTTACCACTTTTACTGCACTCTAAAACCTTGGCAATATCTCTTGCAACAGAAGGCTTTTCGGCTATAACCAATTTTCTCATAAAACCGACCTTTCCATCATAATCAATACTATATATTTTCTCACAACAAACTATAATTTGCAAGACAAAAATTCCTTCCCCATTTATTCATAAAACATTTTTCCCGCAATATAATAATTATATAAACAGGGAGGTTACATAATATGGATTATACAACACAACATATTACAGCAGACAAAATAATAGGAAGTGAAAAAACACAGCTCATACATGAAGGAGAAATTGTTCTGACAGAAGGGAAGCCCGACATAGAAACAATATTAAAATGCGAGGCTTACATAGTACCTGAAAACAGCAGTACCGAAGAAGACCGTTTAAATTTCAGCGGAAGACTCATATTAAATGTTTTATACAGCGGAAAGGACAAGAGTGTACACAGCATATCATCTGAATCCCCTATAAACGATTTTATAAATATAGCGGGTGCAGACAGTTCAATGCTTTCAGGCATAAATACAGCAATAGTAAATGTAGAGTGTAAAAAGGCTAACAACAGAAAAGCATCATATAAGATAATGTCAGAAGTAAAGGGTACCGTAACCCAGCTAGCTGAAATTGATGCTGTCACTAAAATAGACGATATACCAGATGAACAACAGCACTTTATGACTATAAATACATCAAAAACTCTTTGTAAATCAAGAGAAAGTTTCACCGTTACAGAAGACGTAGTCCTTCCTGCCACAAAACTCCCCATATCAGAGGTTCTGAGTGTCAGCTGTAACATTACAAATGCAGAATTTAAGCCTCAGGAAGACATGGTTGAGGCAAGTGGCGATGTATCTGTCACACTTCTTTATACAAGCACAGAAGGAGGTTTCCCTGAACTATATGAATTTGATATTCCTTTTAACGTTGCACTTGAGGCAGAAAATACCGATACTTTCAGCATAGCAGATGTTTCACTTTATATTAAAGACTGCTATTATAACATTTCAGCAAATGAAGATGAGGAACCAAGAATTATAAATATGGAAGTAAACATAGGGGCAGATATTCACACAAGTCAGAACGAAGAATATAAAATACTTGACGACGCCTATACTCCCGACAACGAAATACGCTTTGACACTACAGAGCTGTGCTGTTCAAGTATAGTATGCCGTAACAGAGGTCAGTGCCCTGTAAAAGAAGTTGTTACCCTTGACGATAAGTGCCCCGATATGCTCCAGATTTTCAGTGCATCAGGTACAGTATATATTGATGATATCAGTATATTTGAAAACAAAATAGTTCTTGATGGAGCTATAAACATCGATATAATGTATATCACAGGAAATGACGATATGCCTGTTGCAAGCCATCAGGACACAGTTCCCTTTACCCAGACAATAGATGCCAGAGGAGCAAAGGAAGGTATGGATGCCTCAATAAACGCAAACATAGCTCATATAGGCTTTAATATGCTTTCAGACAGAGAACTTGAAGTAAGATGTGCCCTCAATACAAACACAACTGTAAGAGAAAAAAAATGTGTAAACCTTATTGTAAATTTTGAAATAATACCCATACCCCAGGAAGTTATAGACAAAATACCAAGCGTCATACTCTATGTTGTAAGAAAGGGAGATACTCTCTGGAAGCTTGCAAAACGCTTTAACACCACAATAAAAGATATAGCCGAATTAAATAATATTGAAAATCCCGACTTGATTTATCCCGATCAGAAATTTGTAATAGTCAAAAACTCCCGATAATTTTTTGCTTAATCAAATAAATCTGTCTTAAAATCCCCTTTCATTCTCGGCTTTACCGTTTTTCTTCCTCTTAAGAGTGAGGGATCAGTGCAGCTATTGGAGAATTTTGGAGCTGTAAAACTCAGACCTGACTGAAAGTTTTACCGCCCACGGCTCACATAGAAAACCCTACCTCCTAAACACAAGCGTGTCGACTTTTTCGACACGCTGAGAGCGGCATTGCCGCTCTTTACTTTTAACATAATTATTTTATACCCTTTTAAGGTTTGCATTATTAAATAAATCTGCAAATCCAAAGCATCATCTGTCAGTCATAAGCTTTACTATTTTTTTCTAACCGAGTCAGCTAATAAAAAACCTTTTTATCAAAAATTAAGCCCCTTAAATTTATCTTTTTTATAATTTATTATAAAACATAATTAATTTACTCATTTACAATCCCTTCAATAACTTCCCACAGTTCATCTCTTCCCTCTTTTGTTTCACTGCTGAAAGGTATCAGTATATCTCCTTCCCCAAGTCCCAGAGATTTTATGAGCATTGCCTTATGTTTCTGAAGCTGGCTTCTTTTAAGTTTGTCAGACTTTGTTGCCGCTATTATTATTTTATATCCGTAATGCTTAAGCCACTCATACATAAGTTTATCATTTTCCCCGGGCTCATGTCTTATATCTATAAGCAGTATTATTGCCTTAAGCTCCTGCCTTTTAAGAAGATAATTTTCAATCATCTTTCCCCACTTTGCAATTTCACTTTTAGGAGCCTTTGCATATCCATACCCCGGCAGATCCACAAAATAAAGCTTATCCTCCACATTATAAAAATTTATAGTCCTTGTCTTTCCGGGATTCTGGCTTGTTCTTGCAATTGCCTTTCTGTAAACCATAGAATTAATAAGAGAACTTTTCCCTACATTTGATTTTCCTGCAAAAGCAATTTCTGCCTTTCCGCTTTTAGGATATTGTTCCGCCTTTACTGCAACTGCCTCCAGAGCTACATTGTTTACTTTCATTATTTTACCTCCATATTTACTGTTTTTTGACTTCTGATACTTTCAATTATAAATTATATGTATATATATTTATCAAATTTTGAGAAATTTTAGAAGTTTTAATTCAAATCTAATGCCTTGTTCATACTTTATTAACATTTATGTTGTATCATAATATTGTGGTTGAGGTTTTTGCCCCTAATTCTTTCCTCAACCTATATGCCGGAGTCTTTTGTAACTCCTCTTTTGTGGCTCCGGCAGCTTTTTATTGTAATTTTTTTATAATTTAATTTTCCTTTTGTAAACTAAAATCCCGCCCGTCATTCAGGCGGGATTTTACTGTTTCAAATTATATTTTTTGAGTTCCGTAATATTTGATTTGCTCATCATACTGTAGTCCCCCCTATAGGATCCCTTTTAAGGGAGCTGTCAGCCCCAGGCTGACTGAGGGTTTCATAAAACCACACCAATTGACAAAGAATCTATTTTTCTATAATTTCACCACTGCACCTTCCGCAGTCTCCGCATCCGTTACATATTGGTCTGCTGCCGCATTTCATACAGTT
>CAZGIC010000037.1:16591-19047 GCA_964526435.1 uncultured Lachnospiraceae bacterium
TTCCGCAGTCTCCGCATCCGTTACATATTGGTCTGCTGCCGCATTTCATACAGTTTTCTCTGTAATGGGGTTTATATAAAAACTCTTCATCTATTTCTCTTCCGAATTTATCTTTTAATATAAATTTCAAAGGTTTCCCCTCATAGCTTATACCTGATTTATGTGCCATTTCACTCTGAACAGTCTTTTTTGGTATGTGATACCTCTTGCCGTCTTTTATAAATACCGTTCCCGTTTCTATAAAACAAAATTTAACATCTTCCCTTTCGCACTGAACCCTCAGGGACTTCACCCAGTCGTAACTACATGGTCTTGCACCGTTATAGTTTTCTCCTCCGCACACAACCTGTTCAATTTTGCCTGTTTCAAGATACTTTTCCATATGCACTTCCCCTATAAAAGGGGCACACATGACCCCCTTGTGTTTAAAAGGAAGCTCCATAAGCAAAGGCAGTCTTTCGTCAGCTCTTCTCTGATTTTCACACGTTACATTAAAGAACACATTCTCCCAGCCGTCGCCCCAGTCAGGAGGCAGGTGTTTTTCAACTCTCTCCGGTCTTTTTGTCAGAAGATAAAATATAACATCACTTCTTGTCTTTATTATATTCCATACTTCCTTTCTCCACTCATCAGCCTCTTCTATAAAGAAGTCCGATGTCATACATACCCTTATAATTTCTCCGCTTTTGATTTTATACTTACCTTTGCGGTCTTTTTTCAGTGGATAATCAAAACCATTTTTCGTTTTATATATATAACTGCCTGTTTCTCCTCTCTGCCTGTCCAGAAAATACATATAACAGTTTTCACAGCCTTCGCTTATTTTATTACATCCGTGCCATGGATTCCATATGTCGTGCATGTAATTCACTTTCCTTTATATTTCTCATAGGGGGTTAACAGCTGTTGTACAATATCACCATTCAGAATTAAACTTATTCTTCCAATTCACTTTCAGCTTTTAAACCAGCTGACCTCAAACCTTTTCACCTATAAGATAAAAAGTCTTGCAGTCAGTTATTTTCACATCAAAAATATCACCTATCATAGACTTGTCCCCCTTAAAATGCACAAGAGAATTGTCTTCAAGTCTGCCTGTAATAAAGCTTTCATCATTGGAACTGACATCATCAGCCATAACCTTATACACCTTACCCACCTTTTCACTGTTAAGCTCATATATAATAGGATTAAGTGCTTCAAGTACACGATTAAAATTCTTTTTAGCCTCATCTTCAGGCACCTGGTTTTCCATTACGGCCGCAGGCGTACCTGTTCTCTTTGAATATATAAATGTAAAAGCTCCGTTAAATCTTGCCTTTTTAATTACATCAATAGTATCATCTACATCTTCTGCACTTTCTCCAGGAAATCCAACTATAATATCCGTTGTAAGTGCAATGTCAGGTATTTCCTTTCTCAGCTTTTCAACAAGTTCAAGATAGTGTTCTTTTGTATAATGTCTGTTCATTCTTCTTAATATTTCATTATTCCCTGCCTGGAAAGGAAGGTGAATATGATTGCAGACCTTTTCGCAGTCCCTCATCGCATAAATAAGCTCATCACTCAAATCCTTAGGATGTGATGTCATAAATCTTATTCTTTCAATACCGTCAATTTCATTGACCATTCTCAAAAGTTCTGCAAAAGTTATGTTCTCTTCAAGTCCTTTGCCATAGCTGTTTACATTCTGTCCCAGAAGTGTAATTTCCTTTACGCCGTCAGCGGCAAGTCCCCTTATTTCGTTTATAATATCCTGAGAACATCTGCTTCTTTCTCTTCCCCTTACATATGGAACTATACAATATGAGCAAAAATTGTTGCAGCCAAACATAATATTTACACTTGCCTTATATTTAAAGTGTCTTATTGCAGGAAGATCCTCAACTATATCTTTATGCTCTTTCCATATATCAAACACAGGTGCATCTGTTTCTATATTTGTATACATAATTTCAGCAAGTTTATACAAATTAAATGTGCCAAATACAATGTCAACATGCTTATACTTCTGTCTGATTGTCTGCAAAACCACATCCTGCTGCATCATACATCCGCACAGAGCTATCTTCATATGGGGATTTTCTTTTTTCTGATGCTTAAGATAACCAAGATTTCCGTAAACCTTGTTTTCAGCATTTTCTCTCACACAGCATGTATTGTATATTACAAAATCCGCATTTTTTTCCTCTGACGCTTCCTCATAACCCATTTCCCTGAGCATACCAAGGAGTTTTTCTGAATCATGGGCATTCATCTGACACCCAAAAGTCTGAATAAAACACAACAGCGGTCTGCCCAGTTCTTCAGATTTTGCTTTTATAATTTCTCTCATTTTTGCTATGTAATAATACTGTCTTTCCGTCTTATCCATAGGCGGAACACCTTTTGTATCTATTTTGGTTATATCTGTGTCAAACATTTTTGTACCTTTCCTGTTTAATTTATATTATTTT
>CAZGIC010000038.1:0-18807 GCA_964526435.1 uncultured Lachnospiraceae bacterium
CAGTACTCTATGCCTTCTGCATACCTGTAATCAGCAGAAACGTCTTCAAAACCGGTATCCTAAACTGCAGAAAATGCAGGTACAGTCAATCCAAGTGTCATTACAGCCGTCAATAAAAACAATTTCTTTTTCATATATTTCACCCTTTATTCCATAACCTTTTCCCAGTATCTTATTGTTGAAACATTAATACTGTCTGCAGCTTTTTCTATAGCTTCAATATCCTCTTCCGCCATATTTATATCTGCGGCTTTTGCTGCATCAGTTACATGATTTATCTTTGTCACACCTATTATTGGCAAAGTTCCCTTTGCTATTGCCCATGCTTTTGCGATCTGTGCAGCATCTGCATTATATTTTTCCCCTGTTTCATTCATTACTTTAACAAGCTTTTCAATTTCATTCATTATAGGATTATAGGCATTAGCTCTGTCACTGCCTTCCGGGAAAGGATGTGCTGTGTCATATTTTCCTGTCAGTGCTCCCTGTTCAAGTACCATATAAGCATAAAATGTAATGTCATTTTCCCTGCAGTATTCAAGTATACCGCTTGTTTCTGATGAACGGTTAAGAAGACTGTAGTGATTTTGCACTGCAGAAATTTCAAGTCCTTCCCCGCCCAGAATTTCCTGAACTCTCTTTATTTCACTTAAATTGTGATTTGAAACACCAATTGACTTTATTACACCGCTCTTTGCAAGAGGTATTATCATTGGAGTATATTTTTCAACATCCATAGGATTGTGTATCCAGTAAACATCAATATAATCTGTATTAAGACGTTCCAGACTTCCCTTTATCATATTCTCCATTGCCTTGGGAGTTCCGTCCTCAATCTGAGGGGTAAACTTTGTTGAAAGTATCAGATTTTCTCTCGGAGTTTCCTTTGTCAGCTCTCCCATAACACTTTCTGAAACACCCATGCCATAAGCCACAGCCGTATCCCACAAATTAAATCCATTTTCCATAGCAGTTTCATATACATTCTTAAGATCGGCAGAAGTATAATTATCTCCAAATGTTCCGTCATTACCCCATGCCCATGCACCCATTGCAATTTTAGGTAAATTCATTTTAATCATCCTTTCCATTTTATATTTGTTTACAGATTTCTTCCCAGTTCATAGGCTTCCTTTAAATAATGCTTTTGCATCATACCAACTGTTCCGGCACCCTTTGCCAAAATCATTCCCTTGTTCTTAAATGCAAGATAGTCAAAAATAATATCAAAATGTGTTTTAATTCCCTTCATTACAACACTGTCATTGTTCCATGCAGTTGCAAGAAGCACCGCACCCAGCCTTTTTCTTGTAATTGCTCCGTTTCTTGCATAAAAACGGTCAATTATCATTTTAAGCTGTGCACTCATTCCAAAATAATATACAGGAGTTGCAAACACAACAACATCACATTTTAACAGTTTATTAAGCACATTATTTCCATCGTCTTTCTGAATACAGTCTCCGTTCATGCCGCAATAGTCGCAGCCCATACATGGATGTATATTCCCCTTGTCACAGTCATAAACCTCTGTAGTGTGACCCGCTTCTTCCGCACCTCGTATAAACTCCTTTACAAGTGTGTTTGATGTTCCGTTCCTGTGGGGACTTCCTGTTAAAATCAAAACTTTCATTTTCTTCTCCCCTTTAAATATTTCAATATTATACTTAACAAATACTTTTATACTTTACTCATTGGGATTTTTCTTAAAAGAAAGGCACTTACCCATAACCTCACCCGTTTTAATATACTGATATGTCGGGAATTCAAATAACACAGGTTTTAAAGTATTGTAATCGATTTTACCATCATCATTGATATATTTTTCTTCCACATAAGTATTGTCAATAGTACATATAAAACTTTCAAAATTCGGAGTATTGTATACATCAACTACAGAACACTCCAAAGTAAGAGGAGCATCTTTTATAACAGGTGTTCCACCTTCTCCCATTTCATACTCAAACAGATTTCCCTTGTCTGTCTTTACACCGCTGACTGAGCCTGAATAGTCAGCAGCAGGCAAAATATCTTCATTTACAATATTGATTGATAATTTATTGTTTTTCTTAATAACACCATTTATAAAATGAGGTGCTGCAAGACTTACCAAAACTCTGTCATGTCCTATGATCCCCACATGAGCAACTAATGTCCATGTAGGCTTATCCTCATTCATTGCTCCTATAACTGTAACAGGCATTGGATATAATGCCAGAACTGAACCTAAATTTTTTTTCATAATAATTGCTCCTTTCTATTTTGACATTGTGTCAGTATCTATATTATAGCATTATTCTGACACAGTGTCAACCGATTTTTATAATTTTTTTCACATTAAATTAAATTTAGGCACATTATACAAAATCTCTTCTTTTAATTTATAAAATTATAACATATACTTTCCTTTTAATCTAAGATTATTAATTGTCAAAAATAAAATGCGAAGACAGTTCACACGTTTTTCTAAAACATGGAGCTATCCCCGCATTTTTAATACAATTAAAATATACTTAATAAAATGTAAAATAATTTACTTTTTTCAAAATATTTTACTTATTCATATCTAAGAGCCTCAATAGGATCAAGTCTTGCAGCCTTTCGTGCCGGATAAACACCGAATATAATTCCTATTGCACTTGAAATTGCAACTGCTACTATTATGGAAGTTACTGAAACAACACTTGCAGTGCCCATTACAGCACCTGCCACCATTCCGGCAAGCCAGCCAAATATAATTCCCAGTACACCGCCCATAGCTGTAAGTATCAGGGCTTCAACCACAAACTGGAACATAATATCTCTGTTTCTAGCACCTATTGATTTCCTTATTCCTATTTCTCTTGTTCTCTCTGTAACAGTAACCATCATAATATTCATAACTCCTATACCACCTACAATAAGAGATATTGCAGCCACACAACTTATAAGCAGAGTAACTGTTCCTGTTACTTCATTCATAGCTTCAAGCTGTTCTGTAGTACTTTCGCAGTTATACATTTCAGACGTACCGTGGAATTCGTCAAGCATAGCAATTATTCTCTCACTAAGCTCATCGGTATTGTCTGCATCTTCTGCAACAAGAGTAATGTTGGTAAGTGTTTTCTGGTTAAAAAGTCTTTGAGCCGTTGAAATAGGTATAACCATATTTTCAGGATACTCATCTTCATACTGAGTTTCAGTTGCGGCATTTTCATTTTCTATAATACCTTTAACAGTATACTTTTTTGTTCCCTTCCAGGATTTAATTGAAATTTTTTCACCAATTACAGTTTCATCACAATATCCGAATACTTTCTCTGCTGTAGTATCTGTTATTACAACAACAGTACTCTTATTATCCACATCTTCCTGTGAAATATACTCTCCATACAACAGATTAGGTGACATTATGTAATAATAATCAGCTCCTACTCCTGTTATTGAAGCCGTATTTGTTTCCTTGGGATCATAAAGCTTTACAGTGAAATTGCTTGATGAATATGTAGGACTGATATACTTTATACCGGGGCAAGTGGTAAGAAGTTCATAGTCATCAAGTGTCAGTGAATCACTTGTGAACATATTTCTCGGTGAATTACTTCTCAGAGTTACAGTCATTCTTCCTACACCAAGGCTGTCAAACTGGCTTTTAATTTCCTCCTGAGAACCATTACCTACTGATGTAATTGCAATTACTGCCGCTATACCTATAATTATACCCAGCATAGTCAGGAACGTTCTCATTTTATTGCCCAAAACATTTTTAAATGCAGTCTTGATATTTTCACTTAAATGCACTATGCCTCATCTCCCACTATCAATTGATTTTCAACAAGTTCATCATTTATTTTTTTACCATCTCTGAATGTAACTATTCTTTTTGTGTACACAGCCACATCAGGCTCATGAGTTACCATAACTATCGTTGCTCCTTCATTGTTAAGCTGCTGAAAAATGCCTATAATTTCAAATGTAGACTTGCTGTCCAGATTTCCTGTAGGTTCATCTGCAAGAATTATTGAAGGATTGTTCACAAGAGACCTTGCAATTGCCACCCTCTGTCTCTGACCTCCGGAAAGCTCATTAGGCTTGTGATTTACTCTCTTTTCAAGCCCCACTCTTTCAAGAGCTTCCATAGCTCTTTTTCTTCTTGTAGCTCCGTCTATACCTGCATATACCATAGGAAGTTCAACATTTTCAAGAGCACTTAATTTAGGCAGCAGATTAAATGACTGGAATACAAAGCCTATTTTTTTATTTCTTATTTCAGACAGTTTGCTGTCAGGTGTTTTGGATATATCAATGCCATCAAGAATATAAGTTCCCGATGTAGGCTTATCAAGGCAGCCTAAAATATTCATCATTGTAGACTTACCTGAACCTGAAGAACCCATTATTGATACAAACTCGCCGGGTTTAACCCATAGGTCCACCCCCGCCAAAGCCACCACCTCCAGGGCCCCCTGACGGTACACCTTGGTTAGACCCTCTATTTTGATCATTTCCCATTCCTCCATTTCCCATATCAGCACTTCCGCTGTCTGAACTTGTGCTTCCGGTGCTTGTGTTATTACTCATCTGTTCTCTGTATTCATCAAGGGTCATTCCCTCTGTTATGCTCTCATCAGGGTTACTTATAATTTCGTCTCCCTCATTAAGTCCTGATACAATTTCTATTTGTGTATCATTTGTTTCTCCGGTTGTAACTTCTCTTCTGCTGATAACTCCGCCTTCAACAATATATACATATTGCACTCCTTCTTTAGCGTCTGTCATTACCGCACTTGAAGATACAGCCAGTACGTCCTGCTTATCAACAACTGTTATTTCAAGGTCAAGAGTATATCCAGGTTTCAATATTCCATCAGGATTATCAACAGATATTTCTATTGGCACTGCAGTTTCTGTACCTATATTTGTTGATGTATCTTCTGCACTGTCGCTTACTTTTGTAACAGTACCTGTATACTCAACACCCTCAATACCGTCTGAAGTCATAACAACCTTCTGACCTACTTCAACAAGAGGAGCATCATATTCCTCTATACTTGAATCTACAGTAAGTTTACTAAAGTCAGCAACTTTTAAAACAACTGTATTTTCTTCAGTATACGTACCTTCATCAATACAAACCTCAGTTACCTTACCATTTACTGTTGATGATGTTGAATAAACAAGCTCACTTAAGTCCTTTTCATAATCTGCAAGGTTATCCTCAAGTCCCTGCAATGTAAGCAGCTGCTGCTGATACTGTATTTTTTCCTGCTCAGTACTTAAAGGTGTCAACGCATCATTATATTCATTCTGTGCATTTATAAGGTTATTTTCAGCAATAGTTATGCTCATTTTTGCATTAGCCTGTTCAGTTAAAATATTATTATATTCATCCTGTGCCTCTGAAAGAGTTCTCTTTGCTCTTTCAAGTGTTGTAACAGCAGAATTATACTCACTTTGAGTTGCTCCTCCAACTGCCATAAGAGCCTGTATATCAGAAACATCCTTTTCAGCATCGTCAACATCCTGCTGTGCATTATCAATTGTATTTTGCTGCTGTGCAAGTTTTGTTGTATAACTTTCATATGTAGTCTGTGCTTCCTGCAGAGATTTTTCGCTTGAAGTTATTTCACTTTTCAGCTTTGCAAGCTCAGTATCTGATGTAGCTGCCGTCATGCTTTCCAGTGAAAGCTTCGCATTTTCAATTTCTCTTTTTGTGTCTCTTATCTGGTTTTCAAGCTCTTCTTCTCTGTCATCAGTATCATATTCAATAAGAAGATCTCCTACATTTACTGTATCTCCTTCTTCAACATATATAGTTCTAACCCAGTTTTCATCGCCCTCAGCATATACTTCAATTTCGTCAGCAAGAACAACATTTCCTGAAGCTGTAATAGTGCTTACAAAAGAAGTCCTTTCAACAATTTCCGTCAGTTCATTGCTTACATTCATTACAGATATACTGTTTCTGTTTTTAACATATCTGTACGTAAAAAAACCGCCCGTTCCTATGGCAAGGACAAGAATAATTGCAATTCCCGCTTTAATCCTTTTTTTCAATTTATTTCCCTCCAAGTCTATATTATGTCTGAACCAAATTGTTTTTCTATTATATATAGACTTCATTAATTAATCTTTAATCAAACATTAATAAATGATTAAAAATAAATGAATTTCCACTCAGACAAAGCATATTCTTGTATTGAGCAAAATATTTTTTTCTTTCCTGCCTGAAATCAGATTTTGCACCCAGCTTATTATCTGTCTTTTCCCAGATTATACAATTATATTTTTATTCTTAATTCCTCTTTCCATATCCAAAACACATTTAATTGTCTTTTCAGCCATATTTGAAACTACAATTTCAGAATAGAAAGCAGTATGCGGCGTAAGTATAACATTTGGGAATGAACGAAGTACTGCCATAGTTCTGTTCACAATTGAATCTCCCATTCTGTTTACATAATAAAGACCTTCTTCATGCTCCAGTACATCAAGAGCTGCTCCCTTTACCTTTCCTGTTTCTATGGCATCAATAAGAGCATCGGTGTCAATAAGTCTTCCCCTTGCAGTATTTACAATAATAACACCGTCTTTCATCTTGTCAAAAGCCTCTTTATTAAGTAAATGATGATTTTCATCAGAGCCGGGAGTATGAAGAGATATAATATCACTTTCTCTCAAAAGCCTGTCAAGACTTACATAATCTGCACAATTCTTAACTTCGTCATTTTCAAAGGGATCATAAGCTAATATTTTACAGCCAAAACCTGTAAGTCTTTTTATAACAGCCCTGCCTATATTTCCTGTACCAATTATCCCCACGGTACAATCACCTATATTTTTACCTATTTTCCCATTAAGGCTGTAATCCTGAAGTTCTGACCTTTTTAAAATATGCCCTATTTTTTTACAGCTCATAAGCATAAGCATTAAAGTATAGTCAGCCACAGTATCAGGAGGATAACTTACATTTGAAACACCTATTCCAAGGGACCTTGCATACTCGGTATCAATATGATCAAAGCCTATTGAACGTGTTGCAAAATATTTTATTCCTATGCTGTAAAATCTGTCAATCATTTTTCTTCCTATGTCACAAGGAGTAAAACTTACAGCATCATATCCCTCAGCCAATACAGCATTATCATAGTTTGGATAATCTGCCGTATATCCATATTCAACTCCATACTTTTCAGCAAATTCATCAAAAAATTTCTTTTCATCAAATTCTCTGAAACAATACACAAAAATTTTCATATACATAAACCTCTTTAGTTATTAATTAAATTTATATTAAATCATATAAACGATTAAACATTTTCAAAATACCAGTTTTTACTCACATCTGCACCGTCCATATTTTCACTTATAAGTACCTTTG
The DNA here is from genome assembly GCA_964526435.1 of uncultured Lachnospiraceae bacterium. Lineage (GTDB taxonomy): Bacteria > Bacillota > Clostridia > Lachnospirales > CAG-274 > Gallispira. The sequence goes on from CAZGIC010000038.1 coordinate 7,361, forward strand.
CATATGCAGCTTCAGGAGATATGTTAAATAAAGGAATTGCTCCCATATCAAGAATTTCACTGCTGGATTTATAAATTTCATCAAGATTTTTATTTTTAAAAGAAGCACAATATATTTTAACTTTATTTTCAGCACATCTTTTTGCAAATTTCAGAACAGAAGTTTCATCACCTGCTGTGCAGGCTGTAGCCGAATGATACATATAATGAACAACTGCACTTATTCCCTTAAGATTTATATTATCGTAACACATTCCCGGATAAGGTCTTATCAGCATTACTCTGTTATTTAAACTTACAGGTCTTTCATTGATTACAACCCTGAACTGATTAAGCACATTTACACCTGATTTTCTGTTTATTATAAGTTTATCTCCTGATATTTTACCCCATGGCATTCCATCAAAACTTTTAAAGCTGTCAGTATATGGATCTGACTCCACAATTCTTGTTGCAATATATATATCATTATTGACCTTATCATTACTATATGCTGTAAATACTCCATTTATGCCCTGTTTAATAAGCAAAACAGCATTTCTTAAATTTACAATTCCGTTGCTTTTTTCATTTTCCAGCTCATAATTGGCAGCAATAAGCACAACAGGAATACTAAGTTTATTGTAAAGCAAACCTATAAATGCAGAAGTGTAAGAAAGAGTATCAGAACCATGACATATAATTATACCGCTGTATTTACTCACATCAACACTGTCAATACACTCACAGAGCTTAAGCCAAATATCATAAGTCATATTCTCACTTAATATATTTACAGGCTGTATAGTTTCAAATTCCACATCATTGCCAAATCTTTCACTATACATATTTACAAGCTTGTATGCTGATGCTGAATTTACATTTATTATACCGTTTTCAGAAAAACTTCCTATAGTTCCACCGGTTAGTATTAAAAGAATTTTATCCATATTATTTACACCTGCCCTATTTTATAACAATGATTTACCGGTCCGTTTCCGGTTCCTATATCAAATCCGTTTTTTAATGCTCCCATAAGATAAGTCTTTGCATTTCTTATACTTTCTTCCAGAGTACATCCTCTTCCCACATTACAAGCTATAGCAGAACTTAATGTACACCCTGTTCCGTGGGTATTCTTTGTATTGATCTTTTCTGATGAAAATTCATATATTTCTCCATTGTCACAAAGCACATCTGTAGCATTATCACTGAGATGTCCTCCTTTTATAAGCACACTGCAGCCATATTTTTCACTTAACGCCGCCGCAGTATTTTTCATATCCTCAACACCTGTTATTTTTCTGCCTGACAAAACTTCTGCCTCAGCAAGATTAGGCGTAATAACAAGAGCAAGAGGCATAAGTTCTTTTTCAAGAGCTTCAATTGCATCTTCTTTTAATAGTCTGCTTCCGCTTGTGGATACCATTACAGGATCTACAACTATGTTTACAGCCTTATACACCTTAAACTTATCTGCTATAGCCTTTATAAGTTCCTTGTCTGAAACCATACCTATTTTAACCGCATCAGGGAAAATATCCGTAAATATGCAGTCAAGCTGTTTACATAAAAACTCAGCACCGCAATCATATATTCCATATACACCTGTTGTATTCTGTGCTGTAAGGGATGTTATTGCAGACATGGCATACATACCATGAGCAGTTATTGTTTTAATATCAGCCTGTACACCTGCACCGCCGCTGCAATCACTGCCCGCAATTGTCAAAATTTTATACATGTATTTTACCTCTTTTCACAAAACATATTCTATATGCATTATTTACATAATCTCTGACTTAATCTGAACAATATCTATATGATTTAATATTTTAATGCTTACTACATCCTATGTATTTACACTGCCATAACATTACAGGAACATATTCATATTCATCTATAATTTCTTTTCTCTTCTTTCTGCTGTCCACAAGACTTAAGACCTCACAGTCAAATTTACTGATTTCCGCAATGTTATTTACCTCAATACATTCATATAACATAGCAAGAACCGGCAAACCAAATTCCCATTCATCAATTACCCTTTCAGCCAGACAATAGGCTTTTTCCATATCTCCCAGAAAATAATAGAGCACAAATCTATCCTGTACAGTCCATTTATCATCACTTATACTTTCAAGTATTTCACTGTAATCCTCTCTGCACTTCAGAAGAGAATAACAATAGGATATTTTTATATCATCAGTATTTTTCCCGGCAATTTTAAGTGCTTTATCAAAATACATACAAGCTTTAACATAACCGCCAAGCATATAACATCCGCAGGCAAGATTGTTGTATGTTCTGTAATCTTCTTCAATTTCCGATGCCTTTTTATACAGCCTGCATGCCTCATCTTTACTTCCATAATGATAATTGTATTCTGCAAGAGCAATTAAGTTTTTATAATTTATATCACAGTTATGAGCCATTCTCAGATAATTATATCCCTTTTTTACCGCCTCTATGGCGTCTGAATTTTTATACTGCAATCCATTATCAATATAAAACACTCCCATATTGTTATAACTTTCACAACATGGTTCCTTTTCTGTACCTTCTTTCAGAACTTGCTGAGCTTCAAACCACTTTTCGTCTTCCATTAGTTTTAAAGCAATGTCTGTATATTTCATAACTTCACCTGAATTTCAATTTGTATAAGAGCGTGGAATGAGAAGTAAGGAGTTAAAGTTACTTATAAATAAATCTGTTTTACTTAAACATAAATTTCAATTTGATAAAAATTTATCAAAATCAACCTTAAACAATTTCCCCCGGTTCTTTCATTCCTAATCTCTCAATTTTACAACTCTTGCAGCCCTTCTTCTATTGTCGTCCTGCATTTGAGCATAATGTTTTCTTGTTGTATTAACATCTTTATGCCCCAACACATCAGCCACAAGATATATATCACCTGTTTCGTTATAAAGGGTTGTACCATATGTACTTCTAAGTTTATGAGGCGATATTTTTTTTAATGTAGTCACTTTCTGAGCATATTTTTTTACAAGTTTTTCAACGGAACGCACACCTATCCTTTTATTCTGTATAGAGAGAAAAAGAGCGTTTTCACTTCCCTTTTGAGCTTTAATTTCTTTTCTTTCTTCAATGTAGTCCTTTAACGCCTTTTCAACCTCATCTCCAAAATAAACTACCATTTCACTTCCGCCTTTACGGATAACCTTAACACCGTTTACCTGAAAATCCACATCAGCTATATCAATACCTACACATTCAGAAACTCTTATTCCTGTACCTAAAAGCAAAGTAACAATTGCCAGATCTCTTTTTCCATTTTTGTTAAAATATCTTTTCTCACCATCTGTAAGTTTATCACCTTTTTCAATAACATCCAAAAGCTCTGCAGTTTCATTTGGTTCAAGCCTTATTATTTCTTTTTCATGTATTTTAGGCTTGCTTACCAGCTCAGCCGGGTTAGCAGATATTTTCTCCATTTTGTAAAAATATTTAAAGAGTCCTCTGACTGCTGCCAGTTTTCTCGACTTACCATTTTCATGATTTGTCATTTCTTCTCCCTCTGAATTCAGGTAATATTCCGTATAACCCATGAATTCATTAATATCCACCGCAGTTATTTTAGCAAGATCAGATATTGTAATATCTTTAACATCCTTTCCTCCAAATTTTTCTTCGGCTATATAATTAAAAAATATTCTCAAATCATAGGCATAAGCAACCCTTGTCCTTATTTCTCTGCTGTTTGACAGTGACAAAAAAAACTCTCTGCAAAAATCAGGCAGTTCCCTTATCAGTTCTCTTAACTTTAACGTAAGTTTATTTTTCACATCTTCACTGTATGTCATTATCATCAACCTTCCAGCCCCGCAAATATGACCTTTTTATTGCATTAAATGTTCTTTCTTCAAAATGATCATATTGAAGTGATAACTCCTTAATCATATTTTTTATATCCTCTCTTGTAGTCTTGCCATCAACGGGACATTTGTTTTTTACTACAGGAAGATTTTCCCTTCTTGCAAAACCTATAACATCTTTTTCAGGCACATATATAAGAGGTCTTATTGATGCAATTTTTTTTCTGCTCAAATATGTATAAGGACTGAAACAATATATTCTGCCCTCATAAAAAAGTGCCATAAAAAATGTTTCAATAACATCATCTCTATTATGTCCCAAAGCCACTTTATTACATCCAAGTTCTTCAACTTTTGTATTAAGGGCACCCTTTCTCATCTTAGCACACAAAGAACATGGATTTTTCTCTTTTCTTTCCTGAAACACAATTTCAGATATATCTGTGTCAATTATATGGTAATTTACACCAATCTCATCACAAAATCTTTTAATAGGGGAAAAATCCATTCCTTCAAACCCTACATTTACCGTAATTGCCTCTAATTCAAATTTTTTGGGATAAAACCTCTGCAATGCCTTTAAAACTGCAAGCATTGAAAGACTGTCTTTACCTCCCGAAATACCTACTGCGATTCTGTCGCCTTCCTCTATCATATTGTAATCCTGCACAGCTCTTCTTACAAGGCTTAGCATTTGTTGCATTTTCATATATATATATACCTCCAACTATTCGTAAAATTAGTATATACCAAAACCCATTTAAAGTCAATTAATTAATAACCCAAATTCTACAAATAAAATTTAATAACTTTGTTAACAGTATATCCTTACTGTCACCAGCACTCCGGAGTATATTTTGTTCCTTCCTGTTTAATTTGACTTTTATACATATATGAGCTATAATATATATGTATAAATATAAATATTATTTATTTTTCATAGATTCATCGGAGGAATGTTTATGTCGGCTTATATATTAGATAAACTAATTGAACTTCAGGAAAAAAACGCTTATCCCCTTCATATGCCGGGACACAAGCGAAACTTGGATTTTATGCCCTATGACTTCAGAACAATGGATATTACAGAAACAGGAGAAGTTGACAATCTTCACGACCCTAAAGACATTATCGCCCGTTCCCAGGAAGCAATGGCTGAACTTTTAAGTGCTGATGAAAGCTTTTATCTTGTAAACGGCGGATCAAGCGGTACAATTTCTGCTATTCTTGGATGCTGTAATCCCGGAGATTACGTTCTTGTTGCTTCAAACTGCCATAAGAGTGTATACCATGCTCTTGTATTATCAGGAGTAAGACCGGTATATATCTCACCTCAAATCACCGAAGAAAGCCTTTGCGGCGGTATAAACATACGCGACATATTCAGGGCATTTGAAACATATGACATAAAGGCAACAATTATAACAAGTCCTACTTACGAAGGCTTCACTTGTGATATAAAAACCATTGCAGACATAGTTCACAAACACAACTCTATACTTATAGTTGACGAATGCCATGGTGCTCACTTCGTTTTTTCCGATCAATTTCCTCACACAGCTTTATCCGACGGAGCTGATGTTGTCATAAACAGCTGGCATAAGACTCTGCCCTGCCTTAATCAGGCGGCAGTATTAAGCATAAAAGCTGAGCGTGTTGACAGACAAAGAATACGGGAAGCTGTATCTATGATGAATACAACAAGTCCGTCCTATCCCATACTTGCATCAATTGACTATGCAAGGCATATATTGACAACAGACAAAAATCTCTTTACAGTATATATAGAAACAATAACAGAAGCAAGGCATGAGCTTGCCCACTGCAAAGTTTTGAAGCTTGTAAATGACAGCATTAAAGGTGAACACGATATATATGACATAGACATAAGCAAATTTACAATAATGGTGCGTGCTGAAATGACAGGTACAGAACTTGCAAAAATCCTTCTTGAAAAACATAATATACAGGTAGAAATGGCAGGACCTCATCACATTGTAGCTCTTACATCAGTAGCCGATGATCCCAGATGGATAAAAAAATTTGTAAGGGCAATAAGTGAAATAGACAAAAAACTTGAACGCAAGTTTATTGAAAAACTTCCAATTTCTTCATCACCTGTTCATGAAGCTGAAATGCTTCCATGTAATGTATATTATTCGGAAAAGGAAAGAGTATCCCTAGAAAACTCCGAAGGCAGGATTCCCGCAGCTATAATTATGCCATATCCTCCCGGAATACCCATTGTTGCTTTAGGCGATAAAATCACAGGAGAACATATTGCACAAATCAAAGCACTTCAGGACCTTGATGTAAATATAATAGGTATAGAAGAAAACGAGATCCTTGTTGTAAAAAATTAATTAATAATTAATAAAAACAAAATTTTTTACATTTTCTCTTGCAAAAAAAAATAAATGTGTTATAATTGTTAAACATATCAGAAGCAAGTTAAATTTTGTTCATATTTTACACAGTTATTTAAATTTAATATGAACATTAACTCACTTAATAAAACTGTAAATTTTAACTGTATTAATACATCCAGGGGGGTTGTTATTATGAATTTACCTATTTCTTTAGAAGAACTTGTTTATGCCGCAATTTTGGCATTTTGTATTACATGGTTTATAAGCAATACAATTAAGATCAGAAAAATTATAAAATCTTCAACATTAAATGTAAACGGACCTAAAGATATAGCTTCAGTAATGGAAAGATGCTATGCACTTTTTCCTCTTGATAAAATTGAATATCATGGCATAACTTTCACAAGAGGAATGAAAGTAAAAATTACAACTACAGCTAATGCTGATTTTGAAGGAGAATTTATAGGCGGAAATACTAAAAATATGGTTTGCATAAAAACCAGTAAGTATATAATAGCTCATAAACTCAGCAACATAATCAACATTACAAAACTCTGAGTTCAAAATAAAAGAACGGTTTCTTTTGATTAAATGAAACCGTTCTTTTTTACTTTTACAATACTAATAATTTCTTCCTTTTAATTAATGTAAAATTCAACATATACTTAATTTTTCAAAGGCGTTATCCTTATCTTATCGGCACTTACTCCGGTTTTTCTCTTTACAATATCTTCTATTTGAGCAATTTCCGCATCTGTAAGCTCCTCCTTATCAACAACAACATCTACAGTATCATCATCAATTCTGACATATACCTCATTAAATCCCTTAGCTTCAATCATTGATTCAGCCGCAGTTTCCTTTTCAATTCTCTGTTGAATCTGAAGCATAGCAGTTGTTACTTCATTCTTCTTTTCAGCATCAATGTTTTCATTGTTAAGCATTTCATTGAGCATATCCTTTTGCTTGTTTCTTGACTGCTCTCTGTCAAGCTTTGCCTGAACAAAGTAAGATGAATCATTTGATGAATTTACAAATACTGCGGTCCCTGCATCCGGACTGGCAGCCTCTTCTGTATTTTCCTCAGTTTTTTCAGTCTTTCCTGACTCTTCTGCCTTAGCCGTAGTTTCTTCATCATCAGCTTCAACTGCTATTTCAGGATTATCATCAAACACGGCAGCCAGATCTCCTTCATCTGTAAGCATAACTTCACTTACATTTCCCGGTGTAGAATCTATGTAGTTAAGATAACCTGCGGCAGCAATCATAACTACAAGAGCTGTAATAATTACATGATTTTTTTTAATAGACATAGTAACCTCCTATTTCATTTTTAGTACTTCTATTTTATGCTCGTCAATACCCAATAATGCTACAGTTCCCGAAATTAATTGATTTTTTACATTTTCAATATCAGCCCCCTGTGCAACTATTATAACCCCTTCAACTTTAGGCATATATTCTTTTAATACAACAGGCATCTTATTGCCATCATATACCACCTCACTTTTTGAACTGTTTTCCTTTTCTCCGTCTCTTTCATTGACAGTACTCTCCATATCATAAGCAAGTATTTTTTCCCCTGACTGCTTGTAATTAATAAGAACTTTCACATTGCCCGCCCCCTCTACCTGCGACAAAATATCTTCAAGTTCTTTATTGAGATCGTCACTGCTCGTATTTTCAACCGCCACTGTATTTTTTTCACTGCCTCCGCCCATAACAAGCATAATCCCTGCTATAAACACTGCAGCAATTATAAAAAGACCCTTTTTATCAAGCACAATTTTATTTATATTCAATACATTCACCTCTTTAATAAAACCGATACCGGCTCTATCACAATTCCTATAAGCATTGCCCCAGTTATAAGCCTTATGTACTTTCTGTAACTGTTGTCAGGCAGTATAATGTCAATATATACCGACAGCACAACAAATACAGCAATTTTTTCAGCATAATTTTTTATAAATTCCATTTTAAGTTACCCCGCATAATACAATTGCACACGCCACAACAAACATTGCACTTATTATAAATAAGGCAGATAAAATCATAAAATTGCTTTCCCCTATAGTATCAATAATTTCAATAGTCTGTTTGTCACATACAGGCTCCAGCACAGCAGCAATAAGCTTATATAAAAGAGCCGCAGCAGCTATTTCAAAAAGCGGTACCATAACTGCAAATATAATAACAGCCATAAGTATAATCCCCACACCACTGCTTACTGCACTTATAGTACCGGCTGCAGCATCACTTACACCGCCTAAAACATCACCCACTACAGGAATCATTTTTATAACTGATTTTACCGAACTTCCAAGACTTCTGTTTATAATGCCGCCGCTTATTCTTTCTATTGTTATAAGAAATACAAATGTATATGCACAGCCTTTAAGCCCAAGTGAAGTTATCCTCATAAATAAGTCTGATAATTTATCAAGAAGCTGTTTTTTTGAAAGTATGTTTATTATCTTCAAAAGAGTGGCAATAACAAGCACAGGCACAATCAAAGTATTTACAGCAGCTCCCGTTATTTCCGTCCCTATAGCCATTATCCCTCCTCCTGCTATAGAGGCACCTTTTCCTGAAGCTGTCAGCAGCATAATCATAAATGGTATGGCACTGTTTACAATGTCTGTTATGTCACTTATACTTTTCTGGAGCATATTTATAGAATTTTTAAAGGATGCAGCCGCAATCCCTATTATCATAACCTGCCCTATAAAACTCACAAGTTCATAAACAGACTTATCCTTTATATCTGCTCCGACAATGTTAATAACAGCCGATATAATACTTATTACTATAATAGCTTTAATATATCTGTTGTTGTAAAATATTTCATTTTTTATTATATCTGTGGCCCTCTCCTTTAAAATACTAAAAATACCTTTTCCATCAAGAAGATCTTCCAGAAGTCCCGTAAAAGATAAATCCGTCTTATCTTCAACCATATCTTCAAGACTGTAAAAATTAAAACTTTCAACACTAACTGTATCTTCGCCTCTGACATTTACTGTAAAGGCTATTATAAACAAAAATATAAGCAATACTCTTTTCACATTATAAACCCCAGCATTTCTTCAATAAGTTCATTAATTATTGTCATGGCATTGAGAAGTATAAGAACCTTTCCGCCAAGCTCAATTTTATCGGCAATACTATTCTGAGAAAAATCTCTGCATATTTGAGATGAAAACATTGAAATGTAGGCAATGCCAAGAGATTTAAGCATTACAGTCACATATCTGCTGTTTATCCCTATACCCTCCCCCAGATCCGCAATATTGTTAAATATATCTGAAAACACAGGTATTATAAGAAAGAGAATTACAATTCCTGTGGCTATAGAAATCATAAAACCGTAACTCTTTTCATTTTTAAGTGCAGTTGCAAGTATTGCTCCTATAAGACCTATTATTCCGATTTTAACAACATCCAATGTAACTCCCTCCTTCTAAACACAGATTGAAAGTGCTGAAGAGCCGTCCATTAAGTCTGACTTTTATCCTCTATCTAATCAGTCTTAACTTAGCGGAGTATAAATTTGTCCCACAAAAAACTTAGTTTTCCCGTCATAGCTCTCCACGCTTTAAGCCACTGCACTCCTTTATCAACATCCATATTTCAAAGTCTGAAAAGTGTCTGCACTTCACTGAACAAATCACTTATGTACTGAATTATCCAAAACAACACTACCACAAGTCCCGCAAGAGTTGTAAGCATAGCCTGCTCATCTCTTCCCGCCCTTGAAAGCACCTGATTCATTACAGACACAAGTATACCCACTGCAGCTATTCTAAAAACTATATTTATATCCATAACAATCCTCCTATATCAGAAGAAGAACAATAAACAAACCAATAGTCACGCTTACGCTTCTGTAGACCTTTTTATCTTTTTCAAGCTTGTTTTTTATAATTTCCTCCTGGGAATTTATATATTCCACGCTGTTTGCAACATATTTTTTCTGCAAAACTATATCACCACTGTTAAAGCCTTCCCCTGCAGCGGCAAGCCTTTCTATGTCTTCTCTTGTCATATAACAGTTATCTGAATTTTCTTCAAAGGCATATTTCCATGCTGTCTTTATTGAATTATTATTTTTAAGGGCATTATATACAGAGCCAAAAATAGCATTTTCTTTAACATTTACAGATGCTTCAAGAGCTTCACAAAAAGTTGCCCTGTTGTGTTCAAGTTCAGACATTATTTTGAGAATTGCTCCCTTAAAAAAAATAAGTTCATCAAGCCTTAACTTTTCCCTTACCGACAGCCTGTACCCCATACAGAAACAAGCAGCCACAATCAGCACCGATCCAAGTATTTTCCCTGCCATATTATATTTAACCCCCTGTCGCATATTTTCTCTATTCTGTTTTCACTAAAATTTCTGCTCATAAACACATATGTATCAAACACTCTGTTTTCAACAAGTTCTGATATTCCCTTTTTTACACTGATTTCATCTTCATTGTAGGAATGTATAGTACAGAGTATGCTTACACCGCAGTTTAACGCCGATTTCACAGCCTCAATATCAGCTTGTCCTCCAATTTCATCAACAGCAATAATATCAGGTGCCATTGCCCTTAAAGCCATTTCAAAACCTCTTACCTTGCTTACATTCACAATAACATCTGTTCTTTCTCCAAGGTCAAGCTGGCTTACTCCCATATATGTACCGCTTATTTCATTTCTCTCGTCTATAACACATATATTTTTACCGCCATTACTCCACATCCTTACAACATCCCTCAGAAATGTTGTTTTACCTGCTCCCGGCGGTGATACTATAATTGTATTGCCTTTTATGTATTCAGCTACAGACCTGCAGCAGCCCTTTATTTCTCTTGCTATCCTTATATTCATACTGCTGATATTTTTAACATTCCTGACTTCACCCATTTCCTCAATTACTGTTCCCGAAATACCAATTCTATAACCTCCCTCAACTGTAATGTAGCCTGAATTGATTTCCTCTTTAAAGGCATAGGGCGAATATTGTGTCAGCCTTCCGTATATGTTTTCAATATCCTCTTTGCTTACTATGTACGAAAGCCTTTCTTCGCTGTCACAGTACTTTATTCTTACAGCCCTGTTAAGCCTCAGTCTTATTTCTTCGGCCTTCTCAATGTTACAACGCATTACAGCTCTTCTTACATTTTCACAAAGATATTTGTTACACATTTCAACTACCCTCATTTGTACCACCTCTTTAAGTATATATGATGAACCTGTCCCATTTATTACAA
>CAZGIC010000039.1:0-7288 GCA_964526435.1 uncultured Lachnospiraceae bacterium
AGGCAATGTAAAAATTACATGCCTTAATTTTCTTCAAACACATCTTTCAAAATATCTCCGGGATACATATCCCTGTATCCTTCATCATCTGTTAATACAGACCATTCAAACTTATCATACTGAGTTAAATATAATTTATCTCTTGAATTTTCGGGAAATCTCTCATACCATCTGCTGTAATATCTTTTCATATAAGTTTCCGCAAGTCTTACTGCTTCTGAATACTTTTCACCGCCCGTAGCATATGTACCGCTTAGCTGTACCCCCGGCGGACTTGAATGCAGAAGTAAAACACTTCCGTCAATGCACTCACCTATGCTTATATACACATGGTTACATTCACTGAACATTATATCACCTGCCCTGTGTGAGTGTACATTTTCCTTTAATATAACTTTTCCAAGTCCTTTTTCTTCAAGCATAAATCCCACTTTTCCGGAATTTGTAACATATCCTTTCCCGTCATTTAAAACATTATATATGACCCATCCCACATATCCCGAACAGTCAAATCCTTTATGTATTACACTTATATCTTTCTTATAGTCATAATCCCTGTAATTATAACTGCTGTTCTGCCTTCTTTCAAATTCTGAAAAACACTTTGTCAGTCCCTGCATCATTGACTCTCTTCCGGCCCCGTCATCATTTTCATTCCAGCCGCCACCGTAAATATACATTACTCTTCCCACAGGCTCAAAAGCCGTTTTAATTAAATTTTTTATTGTTTTTAATCCTCTTTTTCCACCGACAACAGTATCAAATTCCATATACACTCACAGTACCACTCTTTTTGGTTATATAACAAATCTATTCTCTATAAAAAATTTTATTACAAAAAAACTGCCTCAGAGAATTAACTTCTCCAAGACAGTTTTCATTAATTAACTTTAGAAGACTTAGCATATTCAACAGCTCTTGTTTCCCTGATAAGATTAACCTTAATATTACCGGGATATTCAAGTTCATTTTCAATCTTCTTGGCAATATCTCTTGCCATCAATACCATATCATCATCAGATACCTTTTCAGGTACTATCATAACTCGCAATTCTCTACCAGCCTGAATTGCGAAAGATTTTTCAACTCCATCAAATGAGTCAGCAATCTCTTCAAGGGACTGCAGACGTTTAATATATGTTTCAAGTGTCTCACTTCTGGCTCCGGGTCTTGCAGCAGAAATAGCATCAGCAGCCTGTACAAGTACAGCAATAATACTCTTTGGCTCCACATCACCGTGATGAGCCTCAACAGCATTTATAACCACATTAGACTCCTTATACTTTCTGCACAAGGTAACACCAAGTTCAACATGGGTACCTTCCATATCCTGGTCAATTGCCTTACCAATATCGTGAAGAAGACCTGCTCTTTTAGCCAGAGTCACATCCTCACCAAGTTCGGCAGCCATAACACCACATAAATTAGAAACCTCTATGGAATGTTGTAAAACATTCTGTCCATAACTGGTTCTGTACTTCATCTTACCTAAAAGACGAACTAATTCAGGATGAAGACCATGCACACCTGTTTCAAAGGTAGCATTATCTCCTGCCTCTTTCATAACAGCTTCGACTTCCATCTTAGCCTTATCAACCATTTCCTCTATTCTTCCCGGATGAACACGTCCGTCAATAATAAGCTTTTCAAGAGCAATTCTTGCAATTTCTCTCTTCATAGCTCCAAAACCTGACAATATGACAGCTTCCGGTGTATCATCAATAATAAAGTTAATGCCTGTTAATTGTTCCAGAGTTCTTATATTTCTGCCCTCACGTCCTATAATTCTGCCCTTCATTTCATCATTTGGCAGATTTACAACAGATACTGTAGTTTCTGCAACATGGTCGGCAGCACAGCGCTGTATAGCATCAGCAATAATTTCCTTGGCTCTTTTATCAGCTTCGGACTTTGCTTCAGCCTCCATTTCCTTAATCATTACGGCAGTTTCATGCTTAACATCATCTTTTACACTTTCAAGGATATATGTCTTTGCCTCATCTGTAGTAAGACCTGATATACGTTCAAGCTCAGCAAGTTCTTTTTCTTTAAGAGCTTCAACTTCCCTGCGTTCATTTTCAACAGCTTCTAACTTACTGCTAAGCATTTCCTCTTTCTTTTCAAGTGAAGCAGCTTTTTTGTCAACTGCGTCCTCCTTCTGCGTAATACGTTTTTCAAGGCGCTGTATTTCATTTTTTCTATCCTTACATTCCTTTTCAACTTCATTTTTAGTCTTAATGGCTTCTTCCTTAGCCTCTAAGAGCATTTCCTTTTTGGTAGCCTCTGCATTCTTTCTGGCTTCAAGTTTAATGTTTTCAGCCTCTCTTTCAGCAGAACCTATCTCAGCCTCAGCAAACTTTTTCCTTATATACTTACCAATAGCTATTCCAATTATTAACGAAATTAAAATGGATGCAAAGACTATACATAACCAAATAATTGTTGATGTATCCAGTCTAAACACCTCCTATTAAATTCTCAAAGTTCATACTGCCTGTGAACATCACAGGCTTTATACATTTTAAAGTATCAGAAATTCAACCCAAAGCAGCTTAATATGGATTGATTTCTGATTACTTTAAACATATAAAGAGTATATGTAATAATGCACGTATACACATACTCCTCATTACTACATACCTATTTTATTACTTTTTGCCCCAATTGTCAAGTAATTTCCGACTTATTGACACGTAATTTAACATATTGTTATTTATTTTTATATATATTTTAAATTATTGCAATTTATACTAATATATGTTGTCCATTCTTTACCAAAAGGCTCAGTTATTTTTATGTGTTCCTATTTTCCTTTAAGTTAATAGATTCCTTCTTCTTTTCTGAGAACGGGAAAACAGCCGGTAAAGTATAACCTTAAACCGGCTGTTTTCCGAAAATTTATTAAAACTATACAACTCTTTACAATATGACAACAGGTAAAATAATTTTCCTCCGTCTGTCTGATTTAATTATTTAACACAAATCACTTAATCATTTCTTCTTCCCACACCTATAATAGAAAGAAGTCTTAAAAGCTGTACAATAGAAGTTGCGGCAGCGGCAACATATGTCATAGCAGCAGCACTTAACACTTTTCTTGCACCTGCCACTTCACCTGTATCAAGATAATTATAATCTTCAAGCATTCTCAGTGCTCTTGATGAAGCATTAAACTCAACAGGCAAAGTAATTACCTGGAAAGCAACCACAACAGCAAAGAGTATCGCTCCTGCAAGTGCCAGTGAATAGCTGTTTATCATAACTCCGATCAATATCCCTATTACAAACAAAGGCATTGCAATAGTACTGCAAAAATTCACAACAGGGAATATTGCTGAACGTATTTTCAGCGGAACATATCCTTTCGCATGCTGAACAGCATGTCCCGTTTCATGTGCTGCAACACCAAGTGCAGCCACACTCTTTGAGCCATACACTGCATCAGACAGTCTTAAAACCTTCTTTACAGGGTCATAATGATCTGTAAGATTTCCCTTAATATGTTCTACAGTCACATCATAAATACCGTTCTGATGTAAAAGCATTTTTGCAACATCAGCTCCCGTATAGCCTCTTGAATTAGCCACTTTTGAATATCTGTTAAATGTTGATGTAACATTTCCCTGGGCTATCATACATAAAACAGCCATTAATATAACTATCCAGAACCACCCGTTAAATCCATATCCGTAATAACCGTAATAATAAGGCATAAATTCACCCTCCTTTATATTTTTTATTCATATACATAACTATATACGTCAATTTTTTCAAATAGTCTGATTTATTTTAAAATTTTTCCTTTTTCTATACTATGCCCTCTCATATAGTCGGCACAGTTCATTCTCTTACCCCCCTTGACCTGTATTTCCTTGACCATTACTGCACCATCACCTGTTTTAACAACAAATCCCTGCTTTTTATCGATTTCAAGGATTTCTCCCTTTTCACCTTCCCCATATCCATTTAAAATTTCTATATTGAATATTTTTATAACTTCATCATCATAATTAGTATATGCAGCAGGCACAGGATTAAAGCCTCTTACTTTATTTTTTATTTCATTTGAACTTTTGCTCCAGTCAATAAGCCCCATTTCTCTTGTAATCATTGATGCGTAACAGGACATAGAATCCTCCTGTTTTTCAGCACTTACATTTCCATTTTCTATTAATTCAAGAGCTTCAATGAGAGCCTTTGCTCCTACAGGAGCCATTTTGTCATGCAATGTTTCATAGGTATCCTCAGGATCAATTTCAATTTCCTTTTTAAGTATCATATCGCCTGAATCAAGGGCCTTAACCATATACATTATTGTAACCCCCGTTTTCTCATCGCCGTTTATTATTGCCCACTGTATAGGAGCTGCACCTCTGTACTTAGGCAGTAGAGAGCCGTGAACATTTATACAGCCGTACTTTGGAATATCAAGTATTTCCTGTGACAAAATCTGACCATATGCAACAACAACATAAACATCAGCCTCAATTCCCTTAAGAATTTCAACAAATTCTTCATTTTTTATTTTTTCAGGCTGATATACAGGTATATTGTTTCTTTCTGCTACAGCCTTCACAGGTGTAGGCTGCATTTTCTTACCCCTGCCCTTTGGTTTGTCCGGTTGGCTTACAACTGCCACAACATCATGTTTTTTTATAAGCTCTTCAAGAACAGGAACAGCAAAGTCCGGAGTACCCATAAACAAGACTTTCATTTTACTCCTCCTCTTCATCATCGGATTCCACATCCATAAGTTCACCCTCTACCTTATCTGTGTAGAGAATACCGTCAAGATGATCAATTTCGTGGCAAAGTGCTCTTGCCATGAGTTCTTCACCCTCAACAGTTATATTCTGTCCCGTAATATCAACCGCATTGACCTTTGCATAATTAGGTCTTGTTACAACACCCATTTTTCCTGGAACAGAAAGACAGCCTTCATTTCCCGTCTGTTCACCACTTGTTTCAACAATTTCAGGATTTATAAGTATAACAGGTCCTTCTCCAATGTCTATTACAACTATTCTCTTTAACATACCCACTTGAGGAGCCGCAAGTCCCACACCGTTTGCTTCATACATTGTATCAAGCATATCCTCAATAAGCTCTGTTATTTTAGGTGTTATTTCCTTTACAGGCTTGCTTTTCTTTCTCAGAATAGGTTCATTTTCCTCTCTTATCATTCTTGTTGCCATTTTAAAACCTCCTACATATAATTTGGATTTAAATTCAAATGTATACTAATATTTTTTAAATTAACATTCTGCTTAAGCTTATTAAGACAAAATATAACATAATTTCTAAGCTTCTCTTCATTTTCGCACTTTACTATAAGCTGCCATCTGTAATTATTATTTATCTTTGATATTACCGCAGGCGAAGGTCCCAGATGAGTAAACATATTATTTTTATTGTAATGTTTCATCACATAGAGCAGATCACTTAAACACTGTTTAATATATCCTTCATTTTCTCCTGCAAACATAATTAAAAATATATTTGTAAAAGGAGGATATATCATATTCTTTCTGTATTCTATTTCTTGTTTATAAAAGCCCATATAGTCATTTTTAGCAGCATACTGTATGCTGTAATGTTCCGGAGAATAAGTCTGTATATAAACTCTCCCCTTCTTTTCAGCTCTTCCTGCTCTTCCTGCCACCTGTGATACAAGCTGATATGTAGTTTCACCACTTCTGTAATCTCCGAAATTAAGGGACAAATCAGCAGCAATTATTCCCACAAGAGTAACATTTTCAAAATCAAGACCTTTAGCTATCATCTGTGTACCAATCAAAATATCAGCCTTTCCTCTTCTAAACTCATCAAGTATAGCCTGATGACTGTTTTTTCTCTGTGTGGTATCAAGATCCATTCTCAATACCCTTGCCTGCGGAAAATATTTATTTACTTCCTGTTCGATTTTTTCTGTGCCTGTGCCAAAATATTTAATATGTTTTGACCCGCAGCTTGGACATAGGGCAGGAACATTAACCGTTGCCCCACAGTAATGACAGCTCAGCTTGTTTATTCCCTTGTGGTATGTATAACTAACATTGCAGTTTTTGCACGTCATTACATATCCGCATTCCCTGCAGCTTACAAATGTTGAATAACCTCTTCTGTTTAAAAATAATATTGTCTGTTCTTTATTCTCAATATTATTTTTAATTGCACTGCATAATTTTTCGCTGAATACTGAAAAATTCCTTTTTGCAAGCTCCGCTCTCATATCCACAATTTCAATATCAGGAAATGAATGATTTACTCTGTTACTTAATGTACACAAGTTATACTCGCCCTTTTCAGCTTTATAGTAACTTGTTACAGATGGTGTAGCACTTCCCAGAACAACTGTACACTTATAGAGCTCACTTAATTTTTTTGCAACTTCTCTTGCATCATACTTTGGAGAAAGCTGGTCTGATTTATATGTTGTTTCATGTTCCTCATCTATTATTATTATACCAAGATTTTCAAAAGGTGTAAATACTGCAGAACGTGGACCTATCATTACAGAGATCTCACCAAGCCTTGCTCTGGTCCACTGATCATATCTTTCACCGTCATTTAATCTTGAGTGCGTAACCGAAACCTTATCGCCAAATCTTGAAACAAATCTTTCAACAGTCTGCTGGGTAAGTGAAATTTCAGGCACAAGTACAATTGCCGATTTTCCTTCATTAAGAGCCTTTTCAATGGCTCTTAAATATATTTCCGTTTTACCGCTTCCCGTAACTCCGTGTACAAGTATAGGTTTCCCTGTAAAATTATCCATTTCATTAAATATAGCATTACAGGCATTTTCCTGCTCCCCGGTAAGTTTCGGAGGAATTGTTTTCTTTACTGACGCAGTGTTAAAATTTCCTCTGTACACCTGTTCATATACCCTTTTTATTATACCCTTTTTTATAAGAGCGGTTATGGGGGCATCATCAATTTCCAGAAAATTCTTAATATGTGACACAGGTATTTCTTCACCATTAAGCAAAAGGCTTAAAACCTTCCTCTGCTTAGTGTCTTTTTTCATTACCTTTTCAATTTCTGCCTCAATGTTGTCATTTTCATCATTTAAAACAACACAGGCAAAGTTTTTTTCATTTACCCTTTTTGGAATAATACACTGTATGCAATTACTTAAAGTAGTATAATACTTTTCCTGCATCCACTTTGCAAGGGCTATTCTCTTTGGACTTATAATAGAATAACTTTCACAAATATCATCTATAACCTTAATTAAACTTTCATCAACATCGGCATTATCTGAAAATCCTGCAACATAGCCTTC
>CAZGIC010000039.1:7388-18199 GCA_964526435.1 uncultured Lachnospiraceae bacterium
TGCCTGAATTCAGTCTGAAAAACATAAGGGCTTAATAGCAACCGCTATATCAGCCCTTAAATTTTCGTTTATTCTTCCTCTGTCACTGTTTCTTCATCATAAACATCTGTTTCATCTTCAGCTTCTTCTGATAATTCTTCTGAATTTTCAAAAATATCATCAGCCATAAACTCAGCTTCATCTCCTGTTTCTTCATCTACAGCTTCAGCTGATTTTTCATTACTCTCTGCCTTCTCTGCCAGTTCTTTGTGTATTTCATATTCATCATTTTTTTTCTTAGGTTTAAGCTTTGTACCCTGTCCTTCAGGCACAACACTTATTTTACCTTCTCTTACTTCTTCAACAGCAATTGAAAGAGGCTTGTTTATGTCAACTTCCACATCAGCCATAGGTTCATCACCGTCAATTATCTGTCTTGCTCTTTTAGCCGCAGCAATAACAACAGTATA
The DNA here is from genome assembly GCA_964526435.1 of uncultured Lachnospiraceae bacterium. Classification (GTDB taxonomy): domain Bacteria; phylum Bacillota; class Clostridia; order Lachnospirales; family CAG-274; genus Gallispira. Next base: position 7,838 of record CAZGIC010000039.1, read on the forward strand.
TCTGCTTGTTACAGCCTCCTTTGAATTTTCGCTCATAATATCCATAAGTTCTGCATAAGATGGTCTCAACATATTAATTCTCTCCCTTAAACTTCTTTATAAATTCATTATTATTTTTCTTCTTTTCCCTTGCATTTTTAACAACGTTCTTTAAATCTTCAACGGTTTTTTCAAGGACATCATTTACCACCAGATAGTCATAACAATTCAGATACTCAATCTCACTTAGTGCAATTTCAATTCTCCGATCAACTGCTTCCTGTTCTTCCGTCTGCCTGCCTTCAAGCCTTTCTCTCAGAACAGTTATATCAGGCGTGGTCATAAATATCAGCACAGCATCAGGCACAGCCTTTTTAACCTGCATAGCCCCCTGTACTTCTATTTCCAGTATTATATTCTTTCCATTATTTATCATGTCTAAAACATATTTTTTGGGTGTACCGTAATAATTTCCGCCAAACTGAGCATATTCAAAGAATTCGTCATTTTTTATCATTTCTTCAAATTCTTCTCTTGTTTTAAAGAAATATGTAACTCCTTCTTCATCTCCGGGTCTTGGTTTTCTTGAAGTAGCTGAAACAGACAGTCCAAAATCCTCGTCCTTCAAAAATTCTTTCAGAACAGTACCCTTTCCCGAGCCGGAAGGTCCTGATAAAACAACAAGCATACCCTTATCCACACTATCCCTCCTGACTATTATTCAATATTCTGTATCTGTTCTCTTATTTTTTCAATTTCACTTTTTGTATCTACAATTATGTTTGTAATTTCAAGGTCATTTGACTTTGAGCCTATAGTATTTACCTCTCTGTTCATTTCCTGAACAAGAAAATCAAGTTTCCTGCCCACAGGCACTTCTTCCATAACTATAGACTTCATCTGTTCAATATGGCTGTACAGTCTTGTAATTTCTTCATCTACACATGCCTTATCTGAAAAAATAAGAACTTCCGTAAGTATTCTTGACTCATCAGCCTGTATTTCATCAAGCTCTTTAAGCTTATCCTCAAGTCTTTTTCTGTAATCCTTTGCCACTTCAGGGGCTCTTTCACTTATTCTGTCCACAGAATTATGTATCGTTTCAAGCTTTTCAAGTATATTATTCTTTAAGGTTTCCCCTTCTCTTGTCCTCATTTCAACAAAACCATTGACAGCTTCATTTACTGCATTCATAAGGCATTCACATATTTCATTTCCTGCCTCTTCACTGGTAATACCCCTGTCAACTGTAATAAGATCGGGAAACTTAGCCACAAGTTCAAGATTAATTTTATCATCTATATTAAATTTGTTTTTCAAATCATTTAAAACAGACAAATACCCCTTAGCAAGATTTTCATTTAATGTTATACTTACATCATCTTCAGAATAGCTTTCAAAGTTTACATAAACATCAACCTTTCCTCTGAAAACCCTTGCTCCTATAACCTTTTTTATGGCATCCTCATATATAAGCATTGTTCTTGGCATTTTTATTGTTATGTCATTATATCTGTGATTTACAGCCTTTATTTCCACAACAAATTTACGATTGTACATAGTACACTCGCCTCTGCCGTAACCTGTCATACTTTTCATTGGTATTACCTCTCATTTCTCATTACATACTATTTATAGTATACTATATTTTCAAAGTAAATGAAAGACTTTTTTTCAAAATTTTTATTGTTGTTACACCAATAAGTATGGTATAATTATTTAATATACAGTAATACTGCAGTTTAACTGCATAAAGGAGATTTACAATGGCATTTGACGGAATTACAATTTCAGCATTAATTTCAGAAGTTAAAGATAAAATCACGGGAGGCAGAATAGACAAAATATATCAGCCCGAAGGAGATGAAATAATACTTTCAATAAGAAGTTTCGGCAAAGCATATAAGCTTCTTCTTACAGCAAATCCTTCAAACCCTAAATTTCATTTTACATCAGAAAACAGAGATAATCCTTTAAATCCCCCGCTTTTTTGTATGGTTATGCGAAAGCATCTGCAAAGCGGAAAAATAATAGCAGTTGACCAGCCTGATTTTGACAGAATAGTAAACATATATGTTGAATCAATGAATGAAATGGGAGATTACTCTGTCAAAAAGCTTATTCTTGAAATAATGGGCAGACACAGCAACATTATTCTCACAGACGAAAACAATATAATTCTTGACTGTATAAAACATATTACCCATGACAAAAGTTCTGTCAGAGAGGTTTTGCCCGGAAGAGAATATATTATGCCTCCTTCACAGGAAAAATTAAACACAATGAATTTAGACAGAGATAATTTTGGCACAGCCTTCAGTAATTCTCTTGCCAGAAAGGCTCAGGCTATGATATATCAAAGCTATACAGGCATAAGTCCTGTTGTTGCTTCCGAAATATGTGTAAGGGCGTCCATTGACCCGTCAGATTATTGCGAAACTTTCAATGAAACTCAGATCAACAGCCTTTATAATTCATTCAGCAAAGTTGTGTCAGATATTAAAGCTGAAAAATTTAACCCTCAGCTTATTATAAATAACTCAGGCAAAATAGTTGATTTTTCACCTTTGAATATGACTCAGTATTCAGGCTTTACATTTAAGTACTATGATTCAATGTCAGAACTCATTGAGGATTTTTACAGGACCCGTGATTTCACATACAGAATGAATCAAAAAACACAGGATCTTAAAAAGCTTATATCTCAAAACATAGAACGCTGTATCAGAAAAAAGGAAATACAGCAAAAAACACTTAAGGACATAGAAAACAGAGATGAATTAAGGCTTTACGGAGAGCTTATAACTGCAAATATTTATTCAATAAAGGAAGGTATGACAACGGCAGAACTGCCTAATTTTTATTCTGAAAACTATGAAACAATAGCCATACCTCTTGACAGTAACAAAACTCCTGCTGAAAATGCCCAGAAATACTTTAAAGCTTACAATAAAGCAAAGAGAACATATGAGGCACTTCAGGAGCAGATAATATCAAATAATGAGGAGCTTGATTATCTTGAAGGAGTTTTGACATCTGTATCAAACTGTACAGATGAACAGGATATTAAGGAAATTCGCCGTGAACTGAGAGATAACGGCTATATAAAGAAATCAAAGGGTGACAATAAAAAATCCCAGAACAAGAAGTCAAAACCTCTCCGTTTTACTTCATCAGACGGCTACGACATATTTGTAGGAAAAAACAATTATCAAAACGACGAGCTTACATTAAAAATAGCCCGTCCCCGTGATATGTGGTTCCATACAAAAAATATTCCGGGTTCTCATGTTATTGTCATATATAAAGGCGAAGATTTTCCCAACACTACCCTTACAGAAGCGGCACAGCTTGCCGCCTATTACAGCAAGGCACAGGGTTCATCTATGGTTCCCGTAGACTATACCGAAAAAAGAAATGTCAAAAAGCCAAACGGTGCCAAACCCGGCATGGTAATTTACGAAACCAATAAAACAGCCTATGTCAATGCCGATGAGGAAATTCTTCACAAACTAAAAAAATAAGCAGTAAAAAATTTCTGCCTCAGTTTACCCGACGGGTCGGTATCTCTTGACTTTTCAGCATATAAATATTTTGCTGTTATAAATTGATGTATTTTACAATTACACAATTTACAGCCAATTTTACATTAATATTTATCTGCTTTTATAATTTCATTAAAATTTCACAGGAGGTTTAAAATGAATTTTACACATACTTCAAACAAAATCTTTATGCTTGACAACAACAATAAAATAATCGCAGAAGTTACTTTCCCTGATATTGATGAAAATACAGTCAATATCAATCACACATATGTAGACGATTCTCTCCGTGGTCAGGGAATAGCCGGCAAACTAATGAAAGAAGCCGCAGAACAATTGCGTTCTCAAAATAAAAAAGCTGTTTTGACCTGTTCCTTTGCTGTCAGTTGGTTTGAACGCAACCCGGAATACAAAGATTTATTAACTCAAACATATAACAAAACTAACCATAAATACTGATTTTCAGCCCGGCAATCAAAAATAAAAAAATTCTGCAGCCGTTTTTTAGTCCCACTGCAGAATTTTTTCTCTTTGGCTATACTCCAATACAATATACTGTTATTTAATTTTAAAATCTTTCTTCACCTAATTGTCAAAACAGCTTCCACCGACAAATTCCCTCAGCAATGAATTTGTCGGCACATCCTGTGGATTTACCGCAAGAAAACTGTTCAATAGATTTAACAGTCTTTTAGCCTCCGTATATCCGCTTTCCGATTTATCTATACCCAAAAGCAAAGGTTCTGCAAAAATTTTAAGTACGCTCAGTTCATATATAAGAGCTGAATTAAACATAATATCTGCATTTTCCTGGAATGGGAATATATTCGTTTCCTCACCTTCCAAAACTTTCGGCCACATACTTATAGTATTGCTTGCAGAAAAACCTCTGAAAAAATGATCTCTCACAATTCGTCTTATAAGCCTTGAATCCGTAGTTGAAATTCTGTTGTGTTCATCAATATTAAGCTGAGTAAGAGCACTTATGTATATTTTATATTTGTCATCTTCACTTATTTTAGGCGTCAATGCATTGTTTAGTCCATGTATACCTTCTATTACAAGAACATCATCTTCTTTAAGCTTTATCTTCTTTCCTATAGCCTTTGGTTCCCCTGTCATAAAATCATACAGCGGAGTTTCAACTTCTTCTCCGTCTTTAAGTTTCAGAAGATCATCATTGAATTTGTCAATTTCAAGAGCACTTAAATTTTCAAAATTCTTTGTTCCGTCAGCTTCAAAAGGAATTTCCGCTCTCTTTTTATAATAGTCATCAAGAGATATAACATGAGGCTGTATTCCTATTACTTTAAGCTGTATACACAGTCTTTTTGAAAATGTTGTTTTGCCTGAAGATGAAGGTCCTGCAATAAACACAAATTTTTTACCGCTTTTCTGTATTTCATCAGCAATATTTGCAATTTTCTTTTCCTGAAGAGCCTCTGCAATAAGTATAAGCTCTTTGATTTTGCTGTTGCTTATAGCATCATTAAGACTGCATACAGCAGGTACATTTAATATTTCAGACCATCTGTTATACTCATTAAATATATTTGTAAGCTTAGGATATTTCAAATGTTCATTTAATGTTCCGGGGATCTTGGATGATTCAAACTGTAACACAAATCCATCACCATGTTTCACAAGGTCAAATATTTTTATATATTCCGTTGACGGCACCATTGCCCCATAAAGGTAGTCATAATAATCATTTATTTTATAAAGAGTCACACTTGTCGCCTTAATGTATTTAAGTTCCCTCCTGCAGTTTACAAGATTATTTCTTGTAAATATATCCTCCGCATCGGAAACAGATACAGGAAGCTTTTCGATTGAAAAATCGTTTTTTACAATTTCAGTCATTTCTTCTTTAATTTCTGAAAGAAGCTTTTTACTTATTTCCACTCCCTTTATTATGCAGAAATAATTTCTGTTTATTGTATGCTCCACCCATACAACAGCTTCTTTACCAAGTATTTTTCTTACAGCGGCAAGCATTATAAATACAGCACTTCTCTGATAAACTCTGAATCCCAGTTTTGATGTTATATCCAGAAATTCAACATTACAGTCATCAAATATTCTGTAGTTTAAATCTCTTTCTATATTGTTGACTTTTGCGAGCAGTATTTTGCTTTTTGTTACATTTCTGTACAGCTTACTGAGTTCCAGGAGCGATGTATTTAAATCAACAGTTATATCTGTATTATTATTTACAATATGCACATTAAAAGACTTCATATTACTCCCCTCCGTCTTTACTATACAATATTAAGAGTCTGTCCGTTTACTTTTGACTTAATAAATTCCACATTTCCAAATTCCTCTGAAAGTATATCATAAATTGTATTTACAACTATTACTTCTGTTAAATAATGAGTTCCGTCAATAAGGCATATTCCTATATCCTCGGCAGTTTGTCCGTCATGATATCCCACATCACCTGTAACATAGGCGTCACAGCCCAACTCCTTTGCCCTTAATAAATATTCATGATCAGCTCCCGCACCTGTACACAAACCAACTTTTTTTACAACAGTATCCATATTTCCGTTTACGACAAGTCTTTCAGCACCAAGTTTTTTCTTCACAAAATCTATAAATTCGCCGAAACTCATTTCATTTTTAAGTTTTCCTGCTCTTCCCATAAAGTTTCCCTCACCCATTGGCACAAGTCCTTCCATATCTTCCAATTCAAGAATTTCTGCAAGTGTATAGTTTGTACCATAGTCCGCTATATCAAGATTTGTATGGGCAGAATAAACCAGAATATCGTTTTTTATCACCTTTGCAATTTTTATTGACAAGGGATTTTTGTAATCCAGATTTTTAACAGCCTTAAATATAAAAGGATGATGAGTAATTATCATATCCGCATCTATACTTACAGCCTCATCTATTACATCAGCGGAACAGTCAAGAGCAAGGAGTACTTTTTTAACTTCCTTGTCACTGTCACCGACCATAACCCCTACATTATCCCAGTTACAGCATATTCCCTTTGGAGCTATGCTTTCCATTTTTTTTATTATATCTTCAGCTTTTACAGACATTTTTTAACCTCCTCGTATTTACAGTGGAGCTTATACATTTTTTTATATGCTTCACTGTCTTTCATTTCTTTATTTTCCAGATTTTCAAGTACTTTTAAAATTTTATTATCTTCTCTTTCAACATATTCATTCAAAACAGATGATTTGCTTTCAATAAGTTTCCTGCCGAAAAGATATTCAATATCATTATATTCTTCATTCCCCTTTTCAGCATTTATTATGTTATAAAACTTATCACTTTCAACAATCATTTTTTCATCTGTTATTTTATAACCTATTGAATGTAAATACCTCCTGACCTTATCAATATCTCTCTGAGGCTGCAAAACAAGCTGTTCTGCCCCTTCAACAGTATCCTTGCTGCTTTCAAGAACACTTATTGTCATAAGTCCCCCCATACCTGCAATAACAATAGCATCGATTTTCTCCCCTTTTTCTATTACTTCCAATCCATTTCCGCATCTTACATCTATTAAATCAGATAAATGACTTATGCCTATATTAAGCTGTGCCTTTTTACAGGATCCGGGACTTATGTCAGCCGCAACAGCTCTTTTTGCAATTCCGTTTTTTACAAGATATATGGGTATGTAGCCGTGATCAGTGCCAATGTCTGCAATTACATTACACTTTTTGACCATATCAGCAACCTGTTTTAATCTTTTTGATAACATATAATGCCCTTTCTTACACAAAAAGGAGTTGTCAAAGGCAACTCCTCTAAATAATGATTCAATTACTTCTTACTTGTTTTATTTTACTGCCTCTGCTGAGGACTAATATTACGCCCCATCTAAGGAAACTGTCATATCCTATGATTGAGTTTTTACTAAGCCTCTTTAAGTTTACAAAGCACCTTAATATTATAAATAATCTTTAAGCTTCTTGCTTCTGCTGGGATGTCTTAATTTTCTCAAAGCCTTAGCCTCAATCTGACGTATTCTCTCTCTTGTTACATTAAACTTTGCACCAACTTCTTCAAGAGTTCTTGCCTTTCCGTCATTAAGTCCGAATCTCAGTTTTAAAACTTCTCTTTCTCTTTCTGTAAGTGTGTTAAGCACCTGGTCAAGCTGAGTTCTAAGCAGTGAAAAAGCAGCTGCATCAGCAGGAGCCTGAATATCCTCATCAGGTATAAAATCCCCCAAATGGCTGTCCTCTTCCTCACCTATAGGTGTTTCAAGAGAAACCGGCTCCTGGGCAATTTTTCTTATTTCCCTTACTTTGTCAATAGGCATCTGCATTCTTTCGGCAAGTTCCTGATCTGTAGGCTCCTTACCATTTTCCTGAAGCATCTGTCTTGACACCCTTATTATTTTATTAATGTTTTCAACCATATGAACAGGAATTCTTATAGTTCTGGCCTGATCGGCAATAGCCCTTGTAATAGCCTGTCTTATCCACCATGTAGCATAAGTACTGAACTTAAATCCCTTTCTGTGGTCAAATTTTTCAACAGCCTTTGTAAGTCCCAAATTTCCCTCCTGAATAAGGTCAAGGAAAAGCATACCTCTTCCCACATATTTTTTGGCAATACTTACAACCAATCTCAAATTTGCTTCACAAAGACGCTTTTTTGCCTCTTCATCGCCCTGTTCAATTCTTTCCGCAAGTTCAATTTCTTCATCAGCCGAAAGCAGGGGAACTCTTCCTATTTCCTTTAAGTACATACGCACATGGTCATCAATATTAATACTATCTGAAATCGATAAATCCAGTTCCCTTTCATTATCAACATCCAAATCATCATCTGCATCACCAAGCTCAAGCTCTACACCTACAAGATCGATACCTTGACTTTCAAGATAATCATACACCTTATCCATCTGCTCAGGATCAAGTTCCACAGTTGACAGACTGTCCATAAGCGTATTAGCATTAAGAGTATTTTTATTCTTTTTAGCAATGGCAATAAGCTCTTTCATCTTACTTGTAAAAGTAGCATCATCAATGGGTTTCATTTATAATTCCATCCTTTCTCACTTGTAACTATTTTAACCGTCAGATAATGATATATACAGCTTGCTAACACTTCTTTTCATTTCCATTAATTCAGGCAGTTTAGGGTTACTGTAATCATCACTAATCATTTTGTCATAATAGGCTTCCTTGACCTTTCGCACAAGGTCATTCATTGCCTTTTCTATTTCATTATCAATATAGCCCACCTGTCTTACAAAAAGCTTTGTTATTCTGCTCTGTTCTTCAACAGTTTCAAAATAACCTATTATACTTTCTCTGTTCACAGGCTTATCCTGACTGTAAAGTGAATATATATAACTTACTGTCTTTACATAAAATTCATCAACAAATTCTTCCGGCTTAATATACTTTGACAAAATATCATAATACACCTTATTTGATACAAGTATGCTTATAAGACCACATCTTGCATCATCTATGCCGTTTTTATTTATCTTAGAGCCTCTTGATGCCGTTCTCACAACAGCAACACCATTGTTTATTTTAGCAATTTCATTTTCAATTGCCGGCAAGTCAATATTAGTCATTCTGGAAACTTCTTTAAGATAGGCATCTGTTTCAATAGAACTTTCAACATTAGCCAAAAGTTTAGCAATATCCTTTGAAAAGGCAATTTTGTCATCAAGAATTTCCAGATTATATTTTTTCTGAAGCTGTTCTGCCTGAAATATTATATGGTTTTTAGCCCTTTTTAAAAGCTCGCCAAATTCTGCAGCTCCAAATCTTTTTATAAACTCGTCCGGATCCTTTCCATCATGGACCTGAAGCACCTTAATTTTAAGTCCTGCACTTTCAAGTACAGGTATTGCCCTCAACACAGCCTTAACTCCCGCCTCATCGCTGTCAAAAAGCAAAATAACACTTTCAGCATAAGATTTAAGCACTTTTGCATGATTTTCATTAAAAGCAGTTCCAAGAGAAGCTACTACATTTGGAAATCCTGCCTGATATATGGCAATAGCATCCATATATCCTTCAACAAGTATAAACTCTCTTACCCTTGAATTCTTTGCATTGTTAAGATTGTAGAGATTTCTGCTTTTATTGAATATTTCCGTTTCAGGTGAATTAAGATACTTTGGCTGTCCGTCCCCCAGTACTCTCCCTCCGAAACCTATTATGTTTCCGTAGACATCAATTATAGGAAACATAAGCCTGTTAAAAAACTTATCGTAATAAGCACCATTATCTCTTTTATATACAAGACCGCTTTTAAGTATAGTTTCCTCTGAAAAACCTTTGCTTTTAAGATTTTCGTAAAGAGCACCTTTTGCAACAGGGGAATAACCAAGTCCGAATTTTCTTCTTGTACCTAGTTTAACCTCTCTTTTATCCAGATACTCTGCTGCAATTTTACCATTATCGGACAAAAGCTGTTCATAGTAAAATCTTGCAGCAATTTTATGTATTTCATATAAATTCTGCTTAAGCTCCCTTTTTTTTACAATGTCAGCAGACATTTCCCCCTCAGGCAGAATATAGTTTATTCTTTCTGCAAGGACTTTGAGAGCGTCAAGATAACTGTAATTGCCATACTTCATCATAAAGCCGATAACATCACCGCCCACACCGCAGCCAAAGCAGTGAAAATACTGACCATCATGATTAACATGGAATGAAGGTGTCTTTTCATTGTGAAAAGGACACAAACCCACATAGGAACTTCCGCTTCTTTTAAGCTTGACATACTGACCTATAACATCAACTATATCATTTCCCGAACGTATATCATCTATAACCTCTCTAGGATAATAGCTCATAAAAGACACTCCTACACAAATTCAGAACTTTCAAAAATATTTTTA
>CAZGIC010000040.1:0-7496 GCA_964526435.1 uncultured Lachnospiraceae bacterium
ATACAGAAACTTATTACTGTACCAATAAAATTATTTCACCTGTAACAGTTCAGTTTGAAGCTGAAATTAATATTAGTCAAAATAATGACGGATATTATATTGACGGGGCGAAATACAGCAAGCCGCTTGTTATTAACGTAAAACAGGATTGCTTTCAAATATACGAAACAAATGAAGAACTTGTAAATTTCGGAAGAACTTATATAGTATCTGCAACAGGTAACTATGTTAAAAACAACATTGATATGGGTGAGGTTACCCTATCAGCTTATTTTGATATAAATCCTGATACAGGTGAAATAACATCTACATCAAATATGTAAAAAATATATATACGATTTGGAGAAATAAATATCATGAAAAAATTATTATTTTTATTACTTATTCTTACTATGAGTACAGGATGTACCTCAGGTTCAATTGATAACGAATCAGAAGAAACAACTACCGAAACAACACGTATTTCTGAATCCGCAGAAAGCAGTGCCCAAACAGAGAAACATACCATGACAATAGAATTTACAGACCCCAGCAGAGAAAATGATGAATATTCATGGCTTATTACTTCAGAGCCGGGACATCTGGCAGAATGTATTGTCCTTGTCGGACAGGGCGGTAATCCCGATTCAGAGATGTTCGGAGATGATACATCTGTTATCTTTCTACAGGATGCTATAGATATAAATGAAATTATTGAAAGATTTAATTTGGACATTGACAGCACCAATATTTCAGACTATATGCCAATTACAATTTATTATACACGAGAGGATGTTGATAAGGCAGTTGCTGAATATTATGCTTCCTGAACTACTGAAACTACCGCAAATTAAGTTGAAAATCAGCTCTTTTCGGCAGATTTCAATAACAAAATAAATATTATAAAGGAGGCTGATTTAAAATTTCAGCCTCCTTTACTCTTTTATATATAATTTGAAATAATATATTAATCCTCAACCTTTTCTAAAAAAATTCTTTTATTAAATTTACCTCTCTCATTTTCTTTTTTATTCCTTATTTCATCTAATTCAGCAATTGAAAATCCCTTTACTTCGGCAATAGCATATATAACCTCAATTATATCTGCAAGTTCCTCAATACTTTTATTTTCACAGTATTCACTACACTCTTCAATAAGATTTCTGTCAAGCTCATTAATATATTCCTCATATGAAAGAATATGAAAAAAAGCCACTCTGCCATCGGCTTCTATAATATCTGGAATTTTATTCCTGACCAATTTATTATGTATTTTTATATTTCTCATTTTTACTCCTCTATGGCAATTGCTCTTACCGGTGAACCATCAGCCCCTTTAATATTTAAAGGGAAAAAACATACAAAAGGATTTTTAAAATTTATTGCTGATATATTAACAAGATTTTCAACTATCAAGATACCATTTCCAAGTAAAATATTATGAGCTTCTGTTGCGTTTTCTGTATATTTTTCCCCTTCTGTTATTGTTTTATCTACATTAAGCATATCAACACCTACAGCCTTAATATTGCATTCCACTAAAAGACTAGCTGTTTCTTTAGAAATATAGGGATGATTATATATGTCTTTATCTGTACATTTTTCTGTCCAGCCTGTATATAACAAAACAATTTCAGCTTGTTTAATACGTTCAATATTATTACTTATAATGTTTTTTGTAATTTCTTCTCCTGCCTTTATTTCCCGGCAGTCAATTATTTCCGCTCTTCCCATACAATTATATAGCGAAATTTCATCGACAGTTTTTCCATCCTTGATAAAATGTGATGGGGCATCCATATGAGTACCCGTATGTGAGCCTATTTTTAGCTCTGTAACTCTGCATCCGTCCTTTTCAAAAGTAAGGGCAGGATGAAATTCAGGTATTGGATCTCCCGGATAGTAAATCATATTATTTTTTAAAGTCATTGATAAATCAATAATTTTCATTTTCAGTTCCTCAAATTAAAAGCATATTTGACATTTTAATATAATTATTTAACCTGTTAAATAAAATTAAAATAAGGAAGGTGCTATTAATTTAACACCTTCCCTATTATATTATTTAATTATTCTTCAACCTTTGTTGTCCAACCCATATCATCAGGTATCTTACCCCACTGAATACCTGTAAGAGTATCATAAAGCTTATGAGTAACTTCACCGATCTTGCCGTCATTAATTACACATACGTCATCTTCGTAACGAAGTTCACCAACAGGTGAAATAACAGCTGCAGTACCTGTACCAAATACTTCTTCAAGCTTGCCTTCCCTTGATGCCTTTATAATATCCATAATAGCAAGTCTTTCTTCAGATACAGTATAGCCCCACTTCTTTAAAAGTTCAATACAAGACATTCTTGTAATACCCGGAAGAACTGTACCAACTGTAGGTGCAGTATATATTGTTCCGTCAATCTTGAAGAAACAGTTCATTGAACCAACTTCTTCTACATATTTTCTTTCAACACCGTCAAGCCATAAAACCTGCTCATAACCAAGGTCATGTCCCTTAACCTGTGCAGCAAGAGAAGCAGCATAGTTACCGCCGCATTTTGTAAAGCCTGTAAGTCCCGGAGCAGCTCTTACATATTCATCTTCAACATAAATTTTAACAGGATTGATGCCTGTAGAATAGTAAGCACCTACAGGAGATGCAATTATTATAAATAAATAAGTATCTGAAGGTCTTACGCCTAAATGAGGTTCAGTTGCAATAACAAAAGGTCTTAAGTAAAGAGATGTACCTTCAGCAGAAGGAACCCAGTCCTTTTCAACAGAAACAAGAGCCTTGCAAGCCTGTACAAAATCTTCGACAGGAATCTCAGGTATGCACATTCTCTTGTTTGTATTTATCATTCTTTCAGCATTTTTTTCAGGTCTGAAAAGCTGAATAGAACCATCAGGAGTTCTGTAAGCCTTTAAGCCTTCAAAAGATTCCTGTGCATAATGAAATACCATAGCAGCAGGATCAAGAGCAATAGGCTCATAAGGAACTATTCTTGCATCATGCCATCCCTGTCCCTCTGTATAATTCATAATAAACATATTGTCTGTGTAATAAATACCAAAACCTAAATTATTCTGATCTGGTTTTTCCTTTGGATTTTTTGTTAAATCGTACTTGATATTAAGCATAATATTATACCTCTTTTCTTAAAATTCAAGACTTGCTTACGAGTCCTGACACGGAATTCGTGACAGCTATGCTGATATAAGACTTTTACGAATTTCCGTCCATATTCACGAAGCTTATCTTACATAAGACAGATGAGTCTTCACCTATCTGGATATCTTATCTTGAATTATAAATCTTTTTGTATAAAAATTCAATAGCTTTTTATAAAAACTTTAATATTTATAATCTCCTCTGTCAGATACAATCTCATAGCCTATCTTTGAAATTGATTTTTTTAGTTTTTCTACGCTTTCAGCGGCTTCTTCGCCTGTACTGATTTTGTTATTGTAAAGAGAATATTTCTTTCTGTCCTTCAAGGGTGATAAATTAGGCATCAGAACGTTTGCACCAGCCAGTATTCCCTTCTCTCTTCCCTTTTTGTCAAGAGAACCAAGTGCAGTTGTGGCAGGTAAAAGCACATGAGGAAGAAGAATTCTCATAATAGCAAGTATTCTTAATGTCATTTCAACACTGCCGTTAGGCATATCTCTGAAAATTGTGTCCTTGTGAGTAATAAAAGGACCTATACCTATCATCTGTGGATTAAAATCATACATATACAGAATATCATCAACTATATTGTCAATTGTCTGATAAGGTGACCCAACCATTATACCGCATCCTGTCTGATAACCTATAGATTTCAGGTTTTTAAGACATTTCAGCCTGTTAAAAAGACTCATATCATCCGGATGAAGTTTGTTGTAATGCTCAAGAGTACAAGTTTCATGTCTTAGGAGATACCTGTCAGCTCCTGCATCATAAAAACTTTTGTAAGCTTCATAGCTTCTCTCTCCTATTGAAAGTGTAATAGCATGATTTGGAAATTCTTTTTTAATTGCTCTTATCATTTCAACAACACGTGCATTGCTGTAATACCCATCTTCTCCCCCCTGGAGCACAAAGGTCTTAAACCCCAGTTTATCTCCCTTTCTGCAGCAGTCAAGGATTTCATCAAGACTTAATCTGTAACGCTCCACATTGCTGTTGTCCCTGTTTATTCCACAGTAATAGCAGCCATTTTTACAGTGATTTGTAAATTCGATAAGTCCTCTTATGTAAATACGATTACCGAACACAGACAAAGAGGTTTCCCTTGCAAGCTCGAAAAGTTTCTCATCATATTTATCTGTAGAAAGTATTATTTTTAAATTTTCTTTATTTAGTAAATCATCATATACCGATGCGTTCATATACTCACCTGCTTAAAATTTAAGGGGCGTTGCATTATGCCACAGCCCCTGTAAATATCATTTTTAGTTTTATTTACTTAACATTTCAATACCCTTATTGATTCTTGCAATAGTATCTTCCTTACCCAGAAGCTCTGCAAGTTCACTAGCTCCGCATGGAGATGTAGGTTCACCTGAAAGAGCAGTTCTCACAGGCCAGAACATCTGACCGTTTTTAATACCTATTTCTTTAATTAAATCAACCATTTTCCCATAAATTGTATCATTATTCCAGTCAGCAGTGTCAATGCTTTCAATCACAGGGAGAACAGCCTTAAGATTTTCAAGACAAATTTCCTCTGTTGTTTTCATTTTCTTGTGAACATAAAGGTCTGTTGAATATTCAGGAAGTTTATCAATAAAATCAACCATAGCAATAATATCCTTTGAAGTACCTATTCTTGTCTGGACATATTTTGCCACCTTCTTTAAGTCAATATCATCTCTCTTAACGGCAGCCTTTAATTCCGGTTCAGCCCAATTATAGAAGTCTTCAAAGTCCATTTTCTTAATATACTCACCATTCATCCATGTAAGCTTTTCAATATCAAAAATTGCCGGTGACTTTGAAAGTCCCTTTAAGCTGAATTCCTTAATAAGTTCATCCATAGTAAATATTTCCTGATTTACTGAAGGTGACCAGCCTAAAAGAGCAATATAATTTACAATAGCAGCAGGCAGATAACCCTTTGCAACAAGATCCTGGAAGGAAGCATCGCCGTTTCTCTTTGAAAGCTTGCTATGCTTATCTTTCATAACAGCAGGCAGATGAACATACGTTGGTATTTCCCAGCCAAAAGCCTCATAGAGGAGATTGTACTTAGGAGTTGAAGAAAGATATTCTGCACCTCTCACAACATGAGTAATATTCATTGCATGGTCATCAATTACATTTGCAAAATTATATGTTGGGAATCCGTCTGATTTAATTAAAATCTGATCCTCAAGTTCTGAATTGTCAACTGTAATATCGCCGTATACCTCATCATGGAATGTAGTTTTGCCATCTCTTATTTTCTGACGTATAACATAAGGAACGCTATTTTTAAGGTTTTCCTCAATTTCATCTTTTGAGAGATTAAGGCAATGTCTGTCATATTTTACAATAGCCTCATGGCTTGTTTCTGTTTTAAGTGAATCAAGTCTTTCCTTTGTACAGAAACAGTAATAAGCTTCACCCTTTTCAATAAGCTCAAGGGCATATTTCATATAATCATTTTTTCTTTCGCTTTGAACATATGGACCGTAATCTCCCCCTACATCAGGACCTTCGTCATGGGTAATCTTAGCCATTTCAAGAGTCTTGTATATAACATCAGTTGCACCTTCTACATATCTTTCCTGATCTGTATCCTCTATTCTCAGTATAAAGGAACCTCCCTGACTTTTAGCAATTAAAAATTCATAAAGTGCAGTTCTTAAATTACCTATATGCATATATCCCGTAGGACTTGGTGCAAATCTTGTTCTAACCATTTTAATATATCCTCCTTAATTTTGTGTCTGTTCAGTTGTTACTTCATTGCTGTATGCTCTGGCTGAATCTAAAGTTGTCCTTGCAGCTGTCAGTCTTTCCTGGATTCCTGTAAAATTAGCTTTTGAAACACCTTCCATACCAAGTGAATATTTCTGTGCCCTTACTGTCATAAAGTCAGCTACATATGAAACCATTGAATCGGCAATATAAGCTTTTAAAACAGGACTTTCTGCATTTTCAATATTTGATATATAATCATTTAGATTAGCCATATCTTCATCTGAAACCTTTGCCTCGTTAAATGCTACCTGGCATACTGACACAACACTATTAACTGCATTTAAAAGATTCTCATCATAAGAAGCATAAATATTTTTAACTTCTATTTTGTTCTGTATACCATATATAGTACTAACAACAGTAGTAAGGGCAAGAATACCAATTATGATGATTAAAGTTGCTTTTATATTTTTATTCATATCTGTACCCCTTAAATAAGTATATTTAAATTCGGCTTTTTGATAGTTACAAACCTTTACCGATAACATTTTACAACAAATATTACATCTTGTCAATTTTATTGTATTATTTATAATAAAAATTTTACAAATTTATAAATCATTTTTTTTGAATAAATTTACTTAAACCAATTTGCAGAATTACAGAATAAATCATTATTGCAAAATAAAAATTAGTTAAAATATTATTATATTTTAATTAATTTACCAATTATCTTTTGACAAACACCATATTTTGTATTATAATTACCCTAAAGCATTTTTGCTTATATTTAAAATGGAGGTAATAAAATGAGTATTAATTTTTCATTAAAGGGTAAAATTGCATTTGTTACAGGTGCATCCTATGGTATTGGTTTTGCTATTGCATCAGGTATGGCTGAAGCAGGTGCTACTATTGTGTTTAACGACATTAATCAGGAATTAGTTGATAAGGGTCTTGCTTCTTACAAGGAAGCCGGTATTGATGCTCATGGTTATGTTTGTGATGTTACTAATGAAGAAGCTGTAAACAACCTTGTTGCAACTATTGAAAAGGAAGTTGGCACTATTGACATTCTTGTAAACAATGCCGGTATCATTAAGAGAATACCTATGTGTGAAATGACAGCTGCTGAATTCCGTCAGGTTATTGACGTTGACTTAAACGGACCTTTTATTGTATCTAAGGCAGTTATCCCTTCAATGATCAAGCAGGGTCATGGTAAGATTATTAACATCTGCTCAATGATGTCTGAATTAGGCAGAGAAACTGTTTCTGCATATGCTGCTGCTAAGGGTGGTCTTAAGATGCTTACAAGAAACATTTGTTCTGAATATGGTGAATACAATATCCAGTGTAACGGTATCGGACCTGGTTACATTGAAACACCTCAGACTGCTCCTTTAAGAGAAATCCAGCCTGATGGTTCAAAGCACCCATTTGACCAGTTCATTATTTCAAAGACTCCTGCTGCAAGATGGTTAAAGCCTGAAGAATTAGCAGGTCCTGCTGTATTCCTTGCTTCTGAAGCATCTGATGCAGTTAATGGTCATATCCTTTATGTAGATGGCGGTATCCTTGCTTATCTCGGCAAGCAGCCTAAGTAATAATACATAATAAATATAAAT
>CAZGIC010000040.1:7596-18032 GCA_964526435.1 uncultured Lachnospiraceae bacterium
TATCCTTGCTTATCTCGGCAAGCAGCCTAAGTAATAATACATAATAAATATAAATTCAGAGAGATTGATTTTTATAATCTACACTCGCTAATTTATTATATGTTAGTTATGTAGCCATTTGGCTGTATTTCAACATATATTTAATAGGAGGTCTGTTAAGCAGACCTCCTATTTTAATATTTATATAATATATATAACATATTTGTCATACTCAAAGCAGAGGGGAAATAAGTCTTGCAAAAGATTCCTGAACCTTTCTGCCAAGCCCTCTTTTATTATATTCTTCAAGAGTTACTTCTTTTGAATCTTTAATATCCTGTATAAACTGTCTGTCAAATTCTGATGTTGTCTTTTCATCATATATAAAGGCGTTAACTTCAAAGTTAAGTTTAAAACTCCTTATATCCATATTTGCAGTACCAACTGACGTAACAATTCCGTCCATAGTCATTACTTTTGAATGTATAAATCCCTTTGTATATTCATAACATCGTACCCCTGCTTCAAGGAGTTCTCCCATATAGTTTAAACTGCAGGAATGTACAAACAGATGATCAGGTTTTGCAGGAATTATTATTCTAACATCAACTCCTGACAATGCAGCTGATTTAAGTGCTTCAAGCAAACCATCATCAAGTGCCAGATAGGGTGACTCTATATATATGTTCTTATCAGCTTCTGTCACAAGTCTGAAATATCCATAATATATACTGTCCCATCTTGTATCCGGACCGCTTGAAACTATCTGCATATTTATATTCCCTTTTTCTTCTTCAATTTTAGGAAAATGTTTTTCTTCAAGAGCAATTTTATCTCCATTTGTAAAGTTCCAGTCCATAATAAATCTTAGCTGTAAATCATATACAGCACTTCCTTCAACTCTTATGTGACTATCTCTCCAAAATCCGAAACGTCTTTTTTCACTTACATACTCATCTCCGATATTGAGTCCTCCTACATAACCTATTACACCATCTATTATAGCTATTTTTCTATGATTTCTGTAATTTATTCTTATTCCCTTTGGCGGAAGAAATACCCTAGCCTCTCCGCCTGCATTGTTAAGTTTTTTCCTGAAGCCCGGTTTATTTTGGATATTTCCTATTCCGTCATAGAGCACTTTGACCTCCACTCCTGATTTAGCCTTTTCAGCAAGAAGATCCATTATAATATTTCCAAGCTTATCATCATGCATAAGGTAATATTCCATATATACATATTTTTCAGCTTTTTTTATATCTTCAATCAGGGCATGAAATTTTGAAATTCCTTCATGATAAACAGTTATTTTGTTATTTCTTCTATAGATACTACTGCTGCTGTTATAATTCATAACAACAAAATTGTTCAAATGCCAGGTATGTTCCATAGGCATTATTGTTTTGCTCCTATCCCCTGAAAAACTCCTTTTTGCAATTTCAGGAAATTTATTTGAAAATTCTTTAAGTATTAGCCTATCCTCACTGTTCTTTTTTTCAAACCATTTATGTTTTCTTCCCTCAAATCCAAATATAAGATAAATTATGAAACCAAAACAAGGAATAAATCCAAGAACCATTAACCATGCCCATATTACTCCTGGATTTTTCTTTTCAAAGAATACAACAAAGACGGCAAATATAATATTAACAGCAAATAAAATAGCAAAAAACACATACCAAAATTCGCCTATTAACTCATACATCCTACATAACTCCCTTCATTCATATGTCAAAAACAATTATAACATATTTTTTGACATATTACTATTAGTTTTAACACATAAATATTGACAATGCTCAATCAAAGAATTATAATAAACTTATAGAATATATTCGGATTAAAGAAACATAGGTGTTATAAACCATGTTCTTTTGTCCGTCATATTAATTTAATTATTTATCGGAGGTATAATTATGGATAAAAAAGATTGTTTATATTGCGATAATAAAGAAAAGCTTGATTCTCTTATGATTTATATTGCTGATCTCAAAGTTTGCAAGTTATATCTTTTTAAAGAACAAACTTATTACGGCAGATGTGTTATAGCTTACAAAGATCACAACGTTGACTTTACAGAACTTAATGCAGAAGAGTCTGCTGCATTTATAAGTGATATGCAGACAGTAGGTAAGGCGATTATGAAGAGTGTTAATCCTGCAAAAGTTAATTACGGTATGTACAGTGACACTCTCCCTCACCTTCACGTTCACATAGTTCCTAAACAGAAGGACGGCTATGGCTTCGGCGGTACTTTTGAAATGAATGTTAATCCTCCAAAATATCTTACAGAGGATGAATACACTGAAATCATAAATAAAATTAAGAGTAATCTTTAATATCTGTAATATTATTTAAATGCCCCGATATATCGGGGCATTTACCTATAGAAATTAAAAATCTTAAAATTAGTATACTCAATATAAAGGGGGAATTTTATGGTAAAAGGCATAGGTACAGACATTATAGAAATAGAGCGAATCAAAAATTCTATTGAGAAAAAAAACTTTTTAGACAAAATATTTACAAAAGCTGAACAAAAACTATACCATGGTATGAATCCACAAACTCTTGCCGGTAATTTTGCGGCAAAAGAAGCTGTTGCAAAAGCACTTGGCACAGGTTTTGCCGGCTGTTCCCCTTTGGAAATAGAAATCCTTCGATATGAAAACGGCAGTCCCTATGTCAATCTTTATGGAAATGCAAAGGAAATTTTGAACAATATGGGAGGCAGTGTTTGTATATCCATTTCCCACAGCAAAGAAAATGCAGTTGCATTTGCAGTTATAGATGATCAGAGGTGATTTTATGTATATATTAAGCAATATTGAAATGAAAGAAACCGAAAGAATAGCAATTGAAGAAAAAGGTATACCATCACTTATATTAATGGAAAATGCAGCAAGAGGAGCTGCTGAAGTTATACTTGAACATAAGCCTGAAAATGTAATTATTTTTGCAGGAAAAGGCAATAACGGCGGTGACGGACTTGCACTGGCAAGAATTTTGATTACAAATAATGTCAATACCCGTATTCTGTTTGTCGGCGAAAAGGAAAAAGCAACTCCTGATTGTAAAACAAATTTAGAAATACTTGAAAATTATAACGCAGATATAATTTATTCTGCTGATAATATTGACATAACAAAATATGATATTGTTGTCGATGCTCTTATAGGCACAGGACTTTCAAAGAAACTTAATGATAAATATTCCGAGCTTGTCAGCATTATAAATAAAGGCAGATTTATAGTTTCAATAGACTGTCCCACAGGCGTAAATTCTGATACGGGAGAAGACTATGGAATTGCAGTAAATGCAGACATAACAGTTACTTTTCACCTTCCTAAAATAGGTTTACTTTTATATCCGGCCTATAATCATATAGGCAGACTTATAGTAAAAAATATAGGAGCTCCTTACACAGAAAAATACAATACCTTTGTCCTTGACAAACCGGCAGAACTTCTCCCAAAGCGAAAAGCTGATTCAAACAAGGGAACCTATGGAAAAGCTCTTTTTATATCCGGCTGTGATACAATGGCAGGAGCTGCTGTTATAAACGGAACATCAGCATATATGGCAGGATGCGGTCTTGTAAATATATGTTCATGCCCTCACGTTATAAGTATTATACACAACACCCTTCCTGAAGCAGTAACAACTTACAGAGAAAATCTTAACTTGGATTATGGAAACGTTATATCCATAGGTTCAGGACTTGCAGTAAATAATGATAGCAAAAGCCTTGTGGAATATACTTTAAAAAACTCCAATGTTCCGGTCGTGGCAGATGCAGATGCACTTAATATAATTGCTATAAAACCACATTTAAAACAGTATACTTCTGTAATAACTCCCCATATAAAGGAAATGTCCAGATTAACAGGACTTGCCGCAGAATATATAAAAGAAAACATTGTATCAGTAGCCAGAGATTATGCCATAGACTATAATACAGTTGTGGTTTTAAAAGACTCTCACAGCATAATAGCTTCCCCTGAGGGTAAAATATGTATTAATACAACAGGCACTTCTGCTATGAGCAAAGGCGGCAGCGGTGATTCTCTCACAGGTGTAATTACGGGACTTATCGCACAGGGACTTGATCCTTTTACTGCTTCATGTCTGGGAGCATATATAAACGGAAAAGCAGGTGAAATTGCTGAGAAAGAAAAAAGTCCTTACAGTGTGCTGGCACTTGATATATCAAGAGCAATACCACAGGCAATAAGAGAACTGTAATTAAATTTCTGTTTAAAAACAAAGGGCGTGGATTAATATCAAAATCCACAGCCCTTTTATTTTTACTGCACGCTTACTTTTCCTTTATCTGTTAGTATAAATTTTAGCATTATTGGTGTAATCAATGTGGTTACTATAACCATTAATACAATTGCCGGAAACATATTTGAATCTACAAGTCCGCTTTCTGCTCCCTTTTGTGCAACTATAAGAGCTACCTCACCTCTTGAAACCATACCTATACCAATAGACAAAGCTTCTTTGTTATTAAATTTACAAAGTTTAGCACCTATACCACAGCCAATAATTTTTGAAAGTATGGCAACTATAAGCAGTACAAATGCAAATAAAATTATCCCAGGATTTCCCGCCAGCTCCGTAAGATTTGTTTTAAGACCTATGCTTGCAAAAAACATTGGCGAAAAAAACAAATAACCAAGTATATCAAATTTATGATCTATATAATCCTTAGAGCCGAATGTACATAATATAACACCTGCAAAATACGCTCCTGTAATATCTGCAACACCAAATAAATATTCAGAGCAGAAACTCATAATAAAACAAAACGCAAGAACATATATTGATATTCTTCTTCTCATTTTTATACCATGCAGAAATTTTCTTACAGTAAATATAACTGCTGCAACTAAAATCACAAATATAAAGAAAAGAAGAATTTTAATCAGCACAATAGATAATGATGTATCTGAATCTCCGCCAACACTTGTAATAGCAGTAAGAACAACAATACCCATAATATCATCTATAACAGCAGCACCAAGAATTGTAGTACCCATTCTTCCTGATAATTTTCCAAGTTCTCTTAATGTTTCAACTGTTATACTTACAGATGTGGCAGTAAGTGTTACACCTACAAATACTGCCTTAAGAACATTTACAGTCATTTCACCTTCGGGATTCATTATGTAATATGTTAAAAAACCGCCTGCTAAAGGAACTATAACTCCGATCAATGCAACTATAAATGAAGCAACTCCATTTTCCTTAAGTTCGTTCAGGTCAGTTTCAAGACCAGATAAAAACATAAGTATAATTACACCGATTTCAGCAAGCTTCGTTAAAAAATCCGTTTCCTCTACAACTCCGAAACAAGACGGTCCCAGTATAATACCTGCAAGCAGTGCACCTACAACAGCAGGCATATGAACTTTTCTCGAGGCAAGTCCAAGAAATTTTGTTGAAAGAAGTATTATAGCCAAAGTCGCTAAATATCCGTAATCGCCCCCAAAAATCTCTTTTATAAATGACATAACATCCCTCCCTTAGGAAAAAATAATAAAAAATAATCAAAATAAATATAATTTTCAGTGATTATTTTTCATTTTAAACCTCTTTATGTGTTATGTCAAGTTAAATTTTACTAAAAATAATTTTTATATATTGTTTCATTTATATATTAATTATTAGTCTGTTATACATCTATATTTATACATATCTTATATTTATCTTCAATTTTCTCAATTTCATAATTACTTTTCATACCCGATTCATTCATAAGATTTACTGCCTGCTTTAAAGTATTTGTAAAAAGTCTTAAATCCGTAAATTTCTTTTTAATAAGTCTATGATTTTCTTCTGCCTTACCAATACATTTTTCCTTAATTGCTCCATTTACAAGAATTTCTGTTTTTTCAGTATTCAATTTATATTCCCTCACTTTGTCTATAATTTGTTTCTGTATTTCACTGTCATTTGTTCTTAACAGTATTTCAGCTTGTTCTTTTGATATATTTTCTTTAATCAGTAAATTTTTTACATCTTTGCCGAATTTATTAAATTCATTATAGTTTGCTATTTCATTTAAAGATAATGATAATATCTGTACTATTTCCTCCAGACTATAGCCAAACCCCTTATACAGAATATTTACAGCATCAGCCATTTCCATATAATGCAGATTTTTTCTATGTATATTTTCAGCAATTGTAAGAGCTGCAGCCTCTCTGTCGCCAATTTCAGTCACTATCGCAGGTATACTGTCAATTCCTGCAATTTTGCATGCCATTAATCTTCTCTCGCCAAATATAAGCTCATATATTTTTCTATTAATAAGTCTTACACCTATAGGCTGTAAAATTCCGTACATTTTAACTGATTTCGCCAATTCATCAATATTTCCTCTGTCAAGCCCTGACCTTGTCTGATAAGGATTTGGCAGTATTTTATTTACAGGAAGATAAACAAGTCTGTTATTATATTTATAATCATGATCATTCATTTAATCGCCTCCTAAAATTTATATAATACATTATACCATAATTACCAAATATTACCAGTGTTTTATTCCGTGATATTTCCGCTTTATTCGACAAAATAAACATTCACAAAATCATTTATTAAACATATAATATGATACCGGGTTCAAAAGGAGATAAATTTATGTTTTTCAATAAATATGTTATGGAGTTAATAAAAGATGCAATTAATGACGAAATGTCAACATATAAATTTTACTCAGAGCTTGCAAATTCAATACGTGATATTGATGATAAAAAAATTCTTGAACAAATAAGTCTTGATGAACAAAAACATAAAAAAATGTTTGAAGACATTTATAAAAAACTTGCAAATGATAATTATACTCCCGAAAATATAAATTATCAGGAAATATCTCCCATACTTTCAGACAATATTACAAAATCAATTGAAGGAGAATTAAATACCGTCGAAGCATACAGACCAATTCTATTTTCACTTGAAAATTCTCAGTTCAAAAATTATCTTATTGAAATAATAACAGATGAACAAAATCACGCCGCCAGATTAAATTATATGTACAGCAAATATAAATAGAAAAGTTACAAATTATGAAAAATTTTTATAAAACTAAGCCTTATTGACAAAAATTATAACAAAAATAATTTTTATCAATAAGGTTTGACATAAAAATTAAATTTTGACCTATAACCAATGGTCAAAACCTAAACAAGAATTCCACAGAATTTTAAAATAATATTGAAATTTTTTTAATTTAGGAGTATACTGTTTTTAAACAATCTCAAAGAGGTGATACATATGACAATAAATGATGCACTTGATAAGCTTCTTGATATGGCTTTAAAGGATAAGGATTTAAAATCAAAACTGCTTGCTACAGAAAATTCAAAAGAACCTATGGAAGAGTTTTGTCATATAGCAGCAGAATACGGCTGTCCTATAGAAATAGGCGACCTCCTTGCACTTAACGAAACTCTCTGGAGTAATCTTTTAAAAAGCACAAACGGTGGTGCCACATTTCCAATTGATGACTGGGCAGATGCCTATGAACAATTTATATGTTCACTTAGATTTTAAAATAAATCTTTGATGCAACAGACAGCATATCTATTTAACTATAACCAAATTTCAATTTGGCGAATACCATGACATACAATATTATTGTAGGGCGAGCATTGCTCGCCCGTTTTTCACAATACAACGACAAATTCCAATTTAGCGAATTGAGAAATATGAATTTAAAGTTAGTTATAAAATAAAATCGTCCGACCGAATATTCGGATATTCTCCGTCATAAACTGCGAAAGTGCTGAATACCGGCGGTCACAGCCAGACCATGTTTTAACACCTCACTTAAACTTCTTCATAATATCTCTGCATCTGCCATAAACCTCTTTTTCATCAACGGCAGTAAATGATCCTTTTTCATAAAGTATATTTCCCCTTACCATAGTAAGAGCAACATTTTCCTTACTTCCGCTGAAAACAATATTTTTTACAACGTTATTTTCAGGCTGCATATTAGGCCTATTAAGATCAATCAATATAATATCCGCATTCTTTCCAACTCTCAGGCAGTCACTGTCAATTCCCATAGCCTTTGCACCATTACAGCACGCCATTTCAATAACTTTTTCTGCAGGAACAGCTGCGGCATTTCCAGTTGCTGCCTTCTGGAGCACAGTCACAAGGTACATTTCTCTGAACATATCAAGAGCGTTGTTGCTTGCAGGCCCGTCAGTACCTATTGCAGTATTTATTCCTTCTTTCAAAAGTCTGTCAACAGGGGCAATACCGCTTGCAAGCTTGCAGTTTGAACCTGGATTTGTTACAACATATATATTTTTTTCTTTTATTATTTCAATATCTCTGCTGTTTAAATAATTACAATGGAAAAGACTTCCCCCGTAGTCAAGAAGTCCCAGTTCATTAAAAAGCTCCACGGGAGTTTTACCATATCTTTCAATACACTCATCTGTTTCCTTTTTTGTTTCAGCACAATGGGCGGAAACAGGAGCTTTATACTTATGAGATATTTCGGCAATATTTTCAAGTATCTTAATATCTGTAGTATATTCTGCATGAAATCCAAGCTGGTGAGATATTCCCTCACCATAATCATTAAAATATAAGTAGTCCCTTTCAAGCTCATCAGGATTTGAAACAAAATTATTTACAGCACCGCATAATACAGAAGTAAATCCCATTTCCATTGAAGCTCTGGCAATAGCATGAGGCAGAAAATACATATCAAAGGCAGCAGTTATACCGCTTGTAAGATACTCCATTACAGCAAGCTTTGAAAACCACAATGCGTCATCATTTTCAAGTTTTGCCTCCATAGGAAAAACTGCCTCATTAAGCCATTTGTCAAGAGGCAGATCTTCTGCATATGACCGAAGAAAAGTCATAGGAGAATGTGCATGGGCATTTTTAAACCCAGGCATTATAACATTGCCTTTACAGTCGATTTCTCTTTCAAATGTACCCTCTTTTTCTTTTCCTATATATGCAATTTTATTTCCGTCTGTCCATAATTCACAGCCTTCTGTTATATCAAAATTCCCGTCAAGAGTAAGTATTTTGCAGTTATAAAATCTTATCATATTTACACCGCCTTTACAACTTCCTTTATAAGCTCCTTAAACATAGGTGCAACTCTGTCAGCCGTTTCCTGAACCTCACTGTGGCTCAATGGCTTATCAGTAACACCGCTTGCCATATTTGATATACAGGATATTCCGCACACCTTAAAGCCACAGTGATTAGCCACAATAGCCTCACAGCAGGTACTCATTCCCACAGCATCTGCACCCATTGTTCTTAACATTGTTATTTCAGCAGGTGTTTCATAGCTTGGTCCTGAAAGCTGGACATATATACCTTCTCTTATATTAATATTGTTATTTTTAGCAGTTTCTCTTACAATTCTGCACATATCACAGTTGTATACATTTGACATATCAGGAAATCTTGTACCCAGCTCATCTATATTTTCACCAATTAAAGGATTTGGCACAAAACATGAAATCTGATCAGTTATCAGCATAAAGTCACCACACTTAAAATTTGTATTTATACCTCCTGCTGCATTTGTAAGTATAAGTTTTTCGGCACCCATAAGTTTCATAAGCCTTATAGGCAGTGTAACTTTTTCCATTGAATACCCCTCATAATAATGTACCCTTCCCTGCATAATTACAACTTTCTTATCTCCTATATAACCAAAGACAAATCTGCCCTTGTGCCCCTGAACCGTAGATATAGGAAAGTCCGGTATTTCACTGTAATTTATAACAGCCTTTACTTCAATTTCATCAGCAAGAGCACCAAGTCCGGAACCTAATACAATTGCCGTTTCAGGTACAAAATCAGTTTTTTCCCTCACAGTATCAAGTATCTTTTTGTAATCACTGTACTCCATAGTAACCTCCCTCTCAGCTTAAAAACATATTATCTATATATTTCTTACCTGTATCGGTTTTAAATATTTTATTCTTTATATTTACTACTGCATTATGGCTTTCATTGTCCTCATAAATATTTACAATAAAATCAGCCTCAACAAGTATCTGATAGTCCATACCCTGAATATTTACATATGTATGATGATGCCCTACAAGATATGATACTCTTTCAATTACATCAGCATCAACTCCAAGTCCTCTCAGAAGCTTTTCAGCTTCATCAGGACCCTCAATTTCCTGGTACTTTCCTGCAGAGCTGTTGTATTTTTCTTCACTCAGCTTAATTCCTATATCATGTACAATGGCCGCAATTTCAAGTATATTCTGGGTTCTGGCGTCAAGCCCTTCCTCCATACCTATAGTTTTTGCAAAGGCATATACTTTCATAAAATGATTTATTCTTCTCGGATCCCCTTTGTAATAGCTGATCATAGCACTTATTATCTTTTCTGTCATATTGTCCTCCTTATCATATGAATAAGACAGACCTTTCGGACTGTCTTA
>CAZGIC010000041.1:0-15429 GCA_964526435.1 uncultured Lachnospiraceae bacterium
CCTGCTGCTATGTCACTTCGTTTCCACAGCACTTTGCTGACGCAAAGAATATGACTATATAGGGTTTAAAGTTATAAGCGTATCTTTTCGTATTTGTTTTAAGTAGAAATTTTAACATAAAATCTGAAGTTGTCAATATAATTTAGCAGAGATGGTTTAAATTTATGGGAGGCATGGTTTTGTATAATATAATTGTGAAGTACGACGGGGTTTTAAAAAATTATGAAATTATTGAAATACTTTCTGAAAGGTTTGCTATTATAAGGTCTGATGTTGAAAGTGTTAAAGCTGATGAAAATATTATAGATTATGAACTGCCTGTAATATTAACTCCGCAGATTGCAGAAGCCAAGGAAAAAAGCTGTATAACATTAAACAATATAAATTTCAGCGGACTTACGGGAAAAGGCGTTATAATGGGTATTATAGATTCCGGAATTACATATAACCACAGGGAATTTGAAAACAGGGTTATATACATATGGGATATTCCAAATGACAGGGTATATAATGAAGAAGAAATAAGAGGGGGAATTGATTTTGCTGACAGTATAGGGCATGGAACTGCTGTTGCGGGAATTGCGGCCGGTGCCGGAGGGGTGGCATCAGGTGCAGAAATTATTTCTGTTGCAATTGGCAGAGGTTCAAGTGATGATATTATGAGGGGAATAAAATTTGTTGCAGACAAGGCAAATGAAAGAAATATGCCGTTTGTAATAAATATATCTTACGGTACTAATTTTGGTGCCCATAACGGACAGTCACTTTTTGAACAGTATATTGACAGTGTATCAGAGGAAAATACTGCGTCAATAGTCATTGCAAGCGGTAATGAAGGGGACAAAAATCATCACTATAGAGGACAGGGAAGCAGAACTGTTGAATTTAATGTGGGAAGAAGTCTTGAAAGTGTAAGGCTGGAGCTTTATAAAAATTATCTGTATAATGCAAGTTACGAAATTATTTCTCCTGACGGGAGCACAACAGGAGTAATGAGCGGAAATGACAGCCTTTACAACCATATATTACAGAATACGGATATAGTTGTGAATATAATTATTCCTACACCCTATACAGTTGATGAAAGAGTGGTAATAGAGCTTAGGGGCGGTGGTTTTGTTGACACGGGTATATGGCAGTTGAGAATAAATACTAATGATGAAAGTGTTTTTGACATATGGCTGCCTGTAAGCGAGGGTGTAACGGAAGATACGGTCTTTTTAGAGCCTGAGGCAGATACTACATTAACAATACCTTCTACTGCATTCAGAGCAATAACTGTAGGAGCTTATAATTCGGAAAACAATACATTTGCTGCATTTTCCGGGAGAGGATATACAAGGGAGAATATTTTTATAAAGCCTGATATTGCTGCTCCGGGTGTAAACATAAGGACTGCTTCAAATACAGGGGGATACGGATATTTCTCCGGTACAAGTATGGCTGCCCCCTTTGTGTCGGGAACTGCCGCTCTTCTTATGGAGTGGGGAATTGTAATGAAAAATGACGAAAATATGTATGGTGAAAAAATAAAAGCACTTTTGAGAAAATATGCTGTTAGAAATGACAATAACAGTTATCCTGACAGAGAATGGGGATATGGCAGATTATGTTTCAGAAATATATATAATAATCTGGAGGCTGTTGCTGCAATGAGTGTAAATGAAATAAGTGATGAATATGTTTCTCTTATTGTACAAAAGAATGACAGCATTGCAGATGAAATTGAAAAATACAGTGTGGGTAAGTGTGAGCTGGTCTTTGGAAATTATACTATATATTATGTTCCCGTAATGACATATGAACTTCTGATTGCAAATACACAGATAGGTAATGGTATAAGAAGCAGTACACCTTTAATAATGGGGTTTGATGGGGAAAATATATCAATTCCCGATGATCTTGCAAGTGTGCAGAACCTTCCTGCTGACTACAGGGGAGGCGGTGTACTTGTGGGAATAGCAGATAATGGCATTGATATAAATGATCCGGCTTTTAAATATGAAAACGGAGAAAGCAGAATATATTCAATATGGGTACAGGATGATGATGTAAATTCAGAGGGATTATGCTTTGGAAGAGAATACAGCAGAGATGAAATTACAAGGGGAGAAGTTAATATTGAAGGAGATACTCTTCACGGGACAAATATTGCCAAGGCTGTATTACAGGTTGCTCCCGATGCGGAATTTGTAATTGTAAAGCTCAGGGAGGCAAGTAATTTTTATAAAAATATGATAGGTGTTGACAGAGGAGTGCCTGCCTTTGAATCTTCTGATCTGATGCTTGCTGTTGATTACATTGCACTGAAGGCAAGGGAAGCGAGAAAGCCCTTGTCCATACCTATAGGTTTGGGAACCAATCAGGGAGGACATGACAATCAGACAATTCTTGAAATTTATCTTTCATCTGCTGCTTTAAGCAACGGAACTGCAATTACAGTTTCCGCAGGGAATGAAACACTGAGTGGAAGACATATGTCTTTTGAAATTAATAATGACCTGGGGTACAGTGATGTGGAAGTAAATGTAGGAGAAGGAACTGAAAATTTTACATTATGGATATGGAGTGATATTACTGAAAGAGTTGATGTGGCTGTGATACCGCCTATAGGCAGTGAAATTGCAAGAATAGAAGCAAGAAATAATTTTATAAACACTTACAGGCTTAATATTACAGATACACTGGTGACTGTGGAGTACAGAATTCCCCTTTACAGAACCAGTTCTCAGGAAACAATAATAGGTATAAAGGGTGCTGTGTCCGGTATATGGAGAATAAGAGTGTATGGTGAAACTTCTATGGGAAAAATTGACTGCTGGCTTCCTGTAGAAAGTTTAGTTAAAAATGTAAGATTTGTGACACCTTCTCCGTCATCTACGGCAGTTGTGCCGTCAACGGCAAATTATGTAATGACAGCGGGGGCATATGATCCTGTTAATAATAGAATAATATCATCATCGGGAAGAGGTCCCAGCAGGATAGGAATATTAAAGCCTGATTTTGCGGCTCCTTCAAATGGATCAGCTGCCATAAGTGCCGCTATAACGGCGGGAGTTGCTGCTCTACTTTTGCAATGGGGAATTGTGAGAGGAAATAATTTGAATATGAATACTTTAAGTATAAAATCCTATATACTGCAAGGGGCTGTGCCCCTTGAGGAAAATACCCCTGTACCTAATAATGTGTGGGGGTATGGAGGGGTGAATTTGTTTAACAGTTTTAATGAATTGTAGAGAGTGAAGTTGAAATTTGAAACACTTTTCACTTTTATTCAAATGGAATTTAAAAAATTTGTATATTTTTTAACAAAGTATTGACAAAGACGATTTGTAATAGTAAAATAAGATATTAAGGAATAATTATTATTACTAAAGAAAGGAAGATAGAGTATGTATTGTGTAAGAAGAGTTTGTGATGATATATATTGGGTGGGCGGCAGTGACAGAAGAATAGGTTTATTTGAAAATATTTTCCCTGTTCCAAGAGGTGTGTCATATAATTCATATTTGATTATGGATGAAAAGACTGTACTTCTGGATACTGTTGATTATTCAATAAGCAGACAGTTTATTGAAAATATAACTTATGTTCTTAAGGGCAGAAAGCTTGATTATATTGTGGTTAATCATATGGAGCCTGATCATTGTGCCGTAATCGGTGATCTTATTTTAAGATACCCTGATGTTAAAATTATAGGAAATGCAAAGACATTTCAGATGATAAATCAGTTCTATGGAAATATGAAATATGAAGCTGTCACTGTTAAAGAGGGTGACGCATTTAATACAGGCAGACACAACCTTAATTTTGTTATGGCACCTATGGTTCACTGGCCTGAGGCTATGGTTACATTTGATGACGTAACAGGTACTCTTTTCTCTGCAGATGCTTTCGGCACATTTGGTGCTCTTGACGGTACAATATTTGCCGATGAAGTTAATTTTGACAGAGACTGGCTTGACGATGCAAGAAGGTATTATACAAATATTGTAGGAAAGTATGGAGCACAGGTTCAGGCTGTACTAAAAAAAGCAGCTAATCTTGATATAAAAATGATATGTCCTCTTCATGGTCCTATATGGAGAGAAAATTTAGGATATATTATTGAAAAGTATGACAAATGGAGTAAATATGAACCAGAGGAAAAGGGAGTTTTAATTGCATATGCTTCCATGTACGGTAATACTGAAAATATGGCAAATGTGCTTGCTAATATTCTTGCTGAGAAAGGTGTTAAGAATATAAGAGTATATGATGTATCAAATACTCATGTATCACAGCTTGTTTCAGAGAGTTTTAAATACAGCAGTATTGTCCTTGCTTCACCTACATATAATGGAGGTGTGTATCCTGTAATGGAAAATTTCATTGCTGATATAAAGGCTTTGAATTTACAGAACAGAAATGTTGCAGTAATGGATAACGGTACATGGGCTGTGACAGCAGGCAAGCAGATTGTAAAGGAAATAGGCGAAATGAAAAATATGAATATTACAGAAAAGGTATTTTCTGTAAAGTCCGCTATGAATGAAAGTCAGTATGAAGAAATTAATGAATTTGCAGATGCTGTTTTAAGCGGTTTAAATAATTAAAATTATAATTGATGGCACGGAGTAAAATCTGTGCCTTTTATTGTATTGTATTACGCAGATATGCTTTTGATTAATCCTGTGTGGGTAAAAAATTTCAAAATTTGATAAAATAGTATAGCCAAAAGGGAAAATATATGTTACAATTATGTTGATGAAATGGAAGGAGTGCGGGATAATGTATAATAAAGTAGTACTAAAATTAAGCGGTGAAGCTCTTGGAGGAGATACAGGAAAAAGTTTTGATAATGATACAATTTTTTCAATTATTGACCAGATTAAGCAGATAATTGAAATGGGAATAAAAACAACTCTTGTTGTCGGCGGAGGCAACTTCTGGAGAGGCAGAAGTGCAAATCCTGATATGGACAGAGTAAAGGCTGATCAGATAGGTATGCTTGCTACAGTTATGAATGCTATTTATGTTGCTGACTGTTTTAGGCAGAAGGGTGTTGAAGCTGTGATTATGACACCTATTAAAATAGGGACAGTAACAGAAGAGTTTTCAAAAGATCTGGCTAATAAATATCTTGAAGATGGAAAGGTTATAATTTTTGCCGCAGGCATTGGTCATCCTTTCTTCTCAACTGATACGGTTACTGCATTAAGGGCATGTGAACTTGAAGCAGATGCTATTTTATTTGCAAAGGCTATTGATGGTGTATATGACAGTGACCCTGCCGTTAATCCAAATGCAAAGAAATTTGATGAAATTCCTTGTAAGGATATAGTGGAAAAAAATTTAAAGGTTATAGATATTGCTGCGGCTAATCTTTGCTATGAAAATAGTATCCCTGTTGTAATATTCGGGCTTGCCGAGGATGGCGGAATTGTTAAGGCAGCAAAGGGAGAAAAAATAGGTACTGTTGTTACAGTTTAAAATTAAAAATATAAATAAAATTTGGAGGTATATTATGTCAGAACATACTAAAGTTTTTGAAGAAAAAATGGAAAAGTCTGTAAATAATTTGAAAAATGAGTTTTTGGGTATAAGAGCCGGAAGAGCAAATACTCATGTACTTGACAAGGTTATGGTTGAGGCTTACGGTATGGAAATGCCTCTTAATCAGGTTGCAAATATTTCAGTACCTGAGGCAAGAGTGCTTTGTATTCAGCCTTTTGATGCAAGTACAATAAAAGCTATTGAAAGAGGTATAAATGCTGCTGATATAGGAATCAATCCTAACAGTGACGGCAAGGTTATCAGACTTGTTTTTCCTGAACTTGATGAGGAAAGAAGAAAGTCACTTACAAAGGATGTTAAAAAACTTGGTGAGGAATGTAAGGTTGCTATAAGAAATATAAGAAGAGATGCTATGGATACAGCTAAGAAACTTGAGAAAAACGGCGACATTACAGAAGATGAAAAGAAAGACCTTGAAAAGGAAATTCAGAAAATAACAGATAAAAATATTGAAACTGTTGATAAGGCTGTTGAAGCCAAGAGTAAAGAGGTTATGTCA
Organism: uncultured Lachnospiraceae bacterium; assembly: GCA_964526435.1. Taxonomy (GTDB): domain Bacteria; phylum Bacillota; class Clostridia; order Lachnospirales; family CAG-274; genus Gallispira. The sequence continues at coordinate 6,056 of CAZGIC010000041.1, forward strand.
ATTTAATTTTATCTCGGAGGAGTCTAATTCCGGTCGGGATAAGAGCAATTTGATAATGCACACAAATTCGAGAGGAAACAGGCAGTTTACGAAAACGAATTTGGTGCCGGGACTTGTATTGAGTCCATGAATAAAAATCCGGCTGTCTGAGTGTTTATTGCATTTGTGACAGCCTTATTATTTATGTGTGGAAATGAGGTGCACTATGGCTGAAAAAGAAATACCTAAACACGTTGGCATTATAATGGATGGAAACGGGAGATGGGCTAAAAAGAAAATGCTCCCCAGAGTATTGGGACACAGACAGGGAGCAAAAACTCTTGACAAACTTTTAAATGATGCAAGGGGAATGGGAATTGAGCATATAACTGTTTATGCTTTTTCTACAGAAAACTGGGCAAGAGCCGAAGAAGAAGTTAAGGGTATAATGGGAATACTTAGAGAATACATAAATAAGTATTTCAGAGATTATGCAAACAGTGACTTCAGAGTTGATTCAATAGGTGACCTTTCAAGGCTTGCACCTGATTTGCAGGAGGACATTGCAAAACTTAAGGAAGCTTCAAAGAATAAGACGGGAATTCACCTTACAATAGCCATGAATTACGGCGGAAGAGATGAAATAAAGAGAGCTGTGCAGAAAATAGCACAGGAGGTGAAAGAAGGTAAATTAGCCACGGAAGATATTACTGAAGAAACCATATCAAATCATCTTGACAGTGCAGGAACGCCCGATCCTGAACTTATTATAAGGACAAGCGGTGAACTTAGAACCAGTAATTTCCTTATGTGGCAGAGTGCTTATTCTGAATACTATATTACAGATAAATTGTGGCCTGATTTTACTATTGAAGATCTTAAAGAAGCAATAGAAAGTTATCAGAACAGAGAAAGAAGATTTGGTGGCAGAAAAGAGGAGAAGAAATAATGGCTGTGAGAATTATATCATCAATAATTGGTATACCAATTTTAATATTTTTTATTATATACGGCAGACTTCCGTTGTATTTAGCAGTTCTTGTGATTTCACTTATTGGAATGTATGAACTTTACAAGGCTGTATCAGGAAGAATAAAGCTTGTGCATTTTGCAGGTTTTCTTCTTGAATGCGTCTATATTAACGGTCTTCTTGCAGAAAGTATTCCCCTTTCAGATATGAGGGTCATTGCCTGTCTTTTTATGATGCTCATACTTTTTATGATGGTTGTGTTTAATAAGACAATAAATATAATTGACGGGGCAATAACTGTTTTTGGTTTCTTCTATGTGGGAATTATGCTCAGCCTTATATGCTATATAAGAGATTTTTCTCTTATGTTTGCGTGGCTGCCATTTATATTTGCATTCGGAAGCGATACAGGAGCTTATTTTATAGGTTCAAAATTTGGAAAACATAAGCTTGCTCCTGAGTTAAGTCCTAAAAAATCAGTGGAGGGTGCTGTAGGCGGTATTGTGAGTTCTATGCTTATTTCAGGAATTTACGGTGCTGTATGCAGTATGTTTTTCTCACTTGCATATGAATTTATTATTAGTTTTGTTATAATGGGAGCTATTGGTTCTGTGCTGGGTCAGATAGGAGATCTGGCAGCATCAAGTATAAAAAGGTATGTAGGTATAAAGGATTTCGGAAATTTTATGCCGGGACACGGCGGTGTACTTGACAGATTTGATTCTGTTCTTTTTACTCTGCCTCTGGTATATGTATGTATGTTAATATTGGCGTAAGAGGTGTTATAATTGACGGAAAATATTTCAATATTGGGCTCTACAGGTTCAATAGGTACTCAGACTCTCGATGTAATAAGAGATATTGGCGGTATAAAAGTCAGGGCAATGAGTACAAATACAAGAATAGATTTGTTTGAAAAACAGATAAGAGAATTTAAGCCGGAACTTGTGTGCGTAATGAATAATGAAAGGGCCGGGGAACTTAAAAAGAGAATTGCAGATACAAATGTAAAGGTGACAACGGGAATGGAAGGACTTATAGAAACTGCCGTGATTGAAGGTGCGGATACTGTTGTAAATTCCGTTGTAGGAAATATAGGTCTTGTGCCTACTGTAGAGGCAATAAAGGCTAAGAAAAATATCGCTCTTGCAAACAAGGAAACACTTGTAACATCAGGTGAACTTGTTATGAGGCTTTTAAAGGAAAACAATGTTAAAATGTATCCCGTTGACAGTGAACACTCTGCAATATTTCAGTCTCTTCAGGGAAATGAAGGAAATAAAATTGATAAAATATACCTCACCGCTTCAGGAGGTCCTTTCAGAACATGGGATGATGTGTCAAATGTTACTGTTGACGACGCACTAAAGCATCCTAACTGGAATATGGGCAAAAAAATAACAATAGATTCTGCTACCCTTATGAATAAGGGTCTTGAAGTAATTGAGGCAAAATGGCTTTTTGATGTGGAGCTTGAACAGATAGAGGTGTTGGTTCACCCTCAAAGCATTATACATTCAATGGTAGGATATGAGGACGGAGCTGTAATTGCACAATTGGGGCTTCCCGATATGAAAGTGCCTATACAGTATGCACTTACTTATCCTAAGAGAGTGCATAATTCATTCCCTAAAATAAACTTTTTTGAACACAGTAATCTGACTTTTGAAAAACCGAAAACAGATAAGTTTCCTTGTCTGGAGCTTGCTTACAGAGCAATTAAAACAGGAGGGACTATGCCTGCTGTTTTAAACGGTGCAAATGAAATTGCTGTGGAAAGGTTTATAAACAGAGAGATTTCATTTACAGATATTCCAAAATTAATAGAAACGGCAATGAATGCATATAATGTTAAGTATAACTATACTCTTGACCATGTCCTTGAAGCAGACAAGTGGGCAAGAGAATTTACAAAATCTTTTGAGGTGAAGTAGTTGTCTTTAATATCTATAATAATAACTTTATTGATTTTTACCGTTATTGTGGTTATACACGAAGCCGGGCACATGGTTGTGGCAAAAAAATGCAAGGTGCTTGTGACGGAGTTTGCGGTAGGTATGGGTCCTAAAATATGGGGATTTAAGAAGGGAGATACTGAATACAATATAAGAATTCTGCCTTTAGGAGGTTTTTGCCGTATGGAGGAAGAAGTTGAGGGAAGAACAGATGTTATATCCCTCAATGATGCAACTCCTCTGCAGAAAATACTTATTTGTTTTGCAGGTCCCTTTATGAATTTTGTACTTGCTCTTATAATTATGATTGGTATAGGGTTATGTACACATATTACCACAACTACGGTAACATATGTATATGATAATTCACCTGCACAGGAGGCAGGAATTGAAGTAGGGGACAAAATAGTTGAAGTAAACGGTCACAGCACTCATATAAAACAGGATATTGACTTTTATAGAAACGGCGGAACAACACCTGACAATGTTGTTGTTAAAAGAAATGGTGAAAGAATTGAAATGACAATAACTCCTTATGAAAAGGACGGGTCATATATTTATGGTGTAGGTACTGCTGTAAAGGCTCCATATTTTGATGTTTTAAACCTTAATGAAAACAATACTCTTGTAAAAGGTGAGCTGTGGGAATATATTGTATCAGGCTTTTGGTCAGTTCTGTCAATTGTAAATATAACTGTAATAAGTTTTGTAAGACTTATTACTGCCAAAATTGCAGTAACGGAACTTTCCGGTCCTATAGGTGTAACGTCTGCTGTAGGTGAAGTATATACTCAGGCGGTTGAGTATGGTATGGGTCAGGTAGTGATTTCTATGCTTGATCTTACTGTACTTTTAAGTGCCAATTTAGGTGTGCTTAATTTATTTCCTCTGCCTGCTCTTGACGGAGGTAGAATAGTTGTTGCTTTTGTGGAACTTATAGCACGAAGAAGAGTACCGCCAAATATTGAAGGTTTTATTCATTTTATCGGCTTTGTGCTGTTAATGGCACTGGGCATTTATATAGCTTTTAATGATGTGCTTAAGCTGTTGTAAAGGAGAAAAACAATGGATTTCATAAAGAGAAAAAAGACAAGAGTCGTTAAAGTAGGTGATGTGCTTATAGGAGGAGATAATCCTGTTGCAATACAGTCAATGTGCAACACAAAGACTTCTGATGTGGAAGCCACTGTAAAGCAGATACTTGCTCTTGAAAATGAGGGATGTGAAATAATAAGAGTTGCTGTGCCTGATATGGCTGCGGCAGAGGCAATTGCAGAAATAAAAAAGCAAATTCACATTCCTCTTGTTGCAGATGTTCACTTTGATTACAGACTTGCCCTTAAGGCAATTGAAAAAGGTGTTGACAAGCTGAGAATAAATCCCGGAAACATTGGCGGCGAGGACAGAGTAAAGGCTGTTGTGGAAGCTGCAAAGGAGAAAAATATACCTATAAGAATAGGTGTAAATTCAGGCTCTCTTGAAAAGGATATTCTTGAAAAATATGGTAAAGTTACTCCCGAAGGGCTTGTTGAAAGTGCAATGAGGCATGTAAGAATACTTGAAAAACTGGATTTTAGAGATATAGTTATATCAATAAAAGCTTCAAGTGTTCCTTTTTCTCTTAAAACATACAGTCTTTTGTCAGAAGAAGTGGATTATCCTCTTCATGTGGGAATAACAGAATCGGGAACAGAATGGTCCGGAACTATAAAGTCTGCTGTGGGCATAGGTGCTATACTTGCCATGGGTATCGGAGATACAATAAGAGTGTCTTTAACAGGAGATCCCATAGAAGAAGTAAGAGTAGCAAAGGCTATATTAAAAGATATGGGACTTAGAAAATTTGGTGTGGAATTTGTATCCTGCCCTACATGCGGAAGAACATGTATTGATCTTATAGGACTTGCAAAGCAGGTTGAAGAAAAGTGCAGAAATATAAATAAGGATATTAAAGTTGCCGTAATGGGTTGTGCCGTAAACGGTCCCGGCGAGGCAAGAGAGGCTGACATAGGAATTGCAGGGGGCAATGGCTATGGTCTTATATTTAAAAAGGGTGAAATATTAAAAAAACTTCCCGAAAATGAACTCCTTGATGCACTTATGGAGGAGATAGAAAAACTTTAAGTAAGGTGATTTTAAATGGAAAATCCTTTGTTTGGCGACGTGTTCGGTAAAATGCATCTTTCTGCAAATGTAAAAAGCAATTTAAAGGATACTGTTGTTTCAAATGTAAAAGTGTGGTTTCAAAAAAAGACAATGGATGTGGCTCTGGAAAGCGAAAAATTTATTGATGAAAGTTGTCTTGAAGATTTTAAAAAAGATATTATAGAGTCGTTTCCGGGAGTAAGTGATGTAAATGCCTCAATATGCTATCCTATGGAAAGTTTGTCTGATGAGGAAAAAATTGAGAAATACTGGGGCAGGATTTCAGAAATAGTTAAAAAGAAGAGTATATGCTGTTCTCCTGTTTTCAACAGGGCAAAATGGCATATAGAAAATAACAGTCTTGTAATTGAAGTTGAAAACAATACATACAGGACATTTGAAATACTGGGTATTGATCATATAATAGAAAAGGCTTTAAAGGAAAGACTCAATATAGATTATAGAGTTAAGTTTGCTGATAAACCTTTGAATGAAGAAGAAAAAGAAAAATATAATAAAATAAAGGAAGAAAGAGCCAGGGCTTATGAAGATGCCGTAAGTATTGAAAAGGATTCCCAGCCTAAACCTGCCGTGCCTGCTGTACAGGATAAAAAGTTTAAAAAGAGAGCAGCAAGAGGAAATGCTAAAACTGATGAAATAACAGAAGATGTTATTACAATAAAGGAAGCTTGCAGCAGAAATGGTGATGTTACAATACAGGGGCAGATATACTCAGATGTTGAAATTACAGAAACAAGAAAAGGCGGATACATAGTTAAGACCGATATTTATGACGGCACTGATTGTGTTCCCCTTAAGCTTTTCTGTTCTCCTGAGGACTACAAAGAAAGTTTTAAGGGACTTCTTAAGAATGGAAGTTATGTAAAGGTAAGAGGAAATCTGGACTATGATTCTTTTGAAAACAATGAACAGGTTCTTATAATAAATATTATAAATTCCGCTGAAGCTCCGCCAATGAAAACAGATGATGCAGAGGAAAAGAGAGTTGAGCTTCATCTCCACACAAATATGAGTATGATGGATGGAATTACAACTGCAGCAGATTATATAAACAGGGCTGCAAAGTGGGGACACAAGGCTATTGCAATAACGGATCACGGTGTTGTGCAGGCTTTCCCTGATGCTATGAATGCAGGTAAAAAGGCAGGAGTAAAGATATTATATGGCTGCGAAGGCTATATGGTAAATGACATAGGTGCTGTTGTAAAATCTCCAAAAGGACAAAGTCTTGATGATACATATGTTGTATTTGACCTTGAAACAACAGGCTTGAATACAAATACAGATAAAATAATTGAAATAGGTGCTGTAAAGGTACAAAATGGTAAAATTGTTGACAGGTATTCAACATTTGTAAATCCTAATGAGCATATTTCTGAAAAAATATCAAAGCTTACGGGTATTTATGATGATATGGTTGAAAATTATCCTGATGAGGATGCTATTCTTCCTGAATTTATAGAATTTATAGGGGACAGTGTTATTGTTGCACATAATGCAGGCTTTGATACTGCCTTTGTAAAGAGATTTGCAAGGGAAAATAATATTGTACTTGACAATACAATAGTTGATACTGTTGAGCTTGGCAAAACTCTTATGCCGAATTTAAGAAATTATAAACTGGATACTATTTGTGATGAGCTTGGTGTTTCTCTTGAAAATCACCACAGAGCTGTTGATGATGCAGGTGCTACTGCTGAATGCTTTGTAAAGTTTCTTGATATGCTGAAGGAAATGGGTGAAACAAACATTGACAGCTTAAATGAGCTTGGAGCTCAAAATATAGATAAATCAAAAATAAGAAAAAGATACCATATCATTATTTTTGCAAAAAATCAGGCAGGTGTAAAATCCCTTTACAAACTTGTGTCTGATGCCCATACAAAGTATTTTGGTACAAGAGGAGGTCGACCTCACTTCCCTAAGTCAGAAATAATAAAGTACAGAAAAGACTTTATATTGGGCTCTGCCTGTGAGGCAGGGGATCTGTATGAGGCTGTTTACAACAATATGGACGAAGAGGACTTAAAGGGTATCGTGGATTTTTACGATTATCTTGAGGTGCAGCCTTTGGGCAACAATCAGTACATGATAGGAAACACAAAGAAAAACAGTAAAACAGTTAAGGACTGGGATGACCTTATTGATATTAACAAGAGGATCATTGAGCTTGGTGACAAGTATGGTAAGCCTGTTGTTGCTACGGGAGATGTTCATTTCATTGATCCGGAATGTGCTGATTTCAGAAGGATTGTTCAGATAGGAGAGGGCTTTAAGCTTGAAGAAGTTGAAAATCAGGCTCCGCTCTATTACAGAACAACAAATGAAATGCTTGATGAGTTTAAGTATTTAAGTCAGGAAAAGGCATATGAAATTGTTGTAACAAATACAAATCTTGTGGCTGATATGATAGATGACGATATATATGCTGTGCCTAACAAAAAGTGTCCTCCTATAATTGAAGGTTCCGATGAGGAATTAAGAAGGATAACTACCGAAAAGGCAAAGTCTATTTACGGTGATCCACTGCCTAAGAACATTGAGGACAGACTTAACAGAGAGCTGGAGTCTATTATAGGAAATGGTTATGCAGTGCTTTACATAATTGCACAAAAACTTGTTTGGGATTCAAATGCCCATGGCTATATTGTTGGTTCAAGAGGTTCAGTAGGAAGTTCCTTTGCGGCAACAATGGCAGGTATAACGGAGGTTAATCCTCTGGATCCTCACTATGTATGCCCAAACTGCAAGTATTCGGATTTTACATCTGAGGAAGTAAGAAAGGTAGCAGGTAACTCAGGCTTTGACCTTCCTGACCAAAAATGCCCTCATTGCGGTGCTGAAATGAATAAGGACGGGCAGGCAATACCTTTTGAAACTTTTCTTGGCTTTGAAGGGGACAAGGAGCCTGATATTGACCTTAACTTCTCGGGAGAGGATCAGACAAGGGCACATAAATACTGTGAAGAACTTTTCGGAAAGGGTCATGTGTTTAAGGCAGGTACCATAGCTACACTTCAGGATAAGACAGTTTTCGGATATGTGCTTAAGTACTGCGAACAAAAGGGCATAACAATGAAGGGTGCAAAGAAGAGATGGCTTGTGCAGGGATGTGTAGGCGTCAAGAGATCAACAGGACAGCACCCTGGAGGTCTTGTAGTTGTGCCGGATTATACTGAAATAAATGAATTCTGCCCTATACAGCATCCTGCCAATAAGGCTGATTCAGGGGTTACAACTACTCATTTTGACTATCATAAAATTGACAGCTGTCTTTTAAAACTTGATATGCTGGGTCATGATGTGCCTACAATACTTAGAATGTTTAAGGATATAACGGGCTTTGACCCTCTTGATGTGCCTATGAATGATCAGGAAACAATGTCACTTTTTACAAGTCCAAAAGCATTGGGTATAACATCTGAGGATATAAACGGCTGTCCTACAGGTTCGCTGGGCTTGCCTGAATTTGGTACAAACTTTGTTATAGGTATGCTTGTGGAAACACAGCCTAAATCATTTTCGGGTCTTGTTAAAATTTCGGGACTTTCTCATGGTACAGATGTGTGGAACGGAAATGCACAGGAGCTTATTGCAAATGGTACATGTACTCTTAATGAGGTTATACCTACAAGAGATGATATTATGGTTTATCTCATACTCCATAATGTGCCTAATAAAGATGCATTTACAATTATGGAGCGTGTAAGAAAGGGTAAGGGACTTACAGAAGAAGAGGAGGCTCTTATGAGAGAGCATGATGTTCCCGAATGGTATATAGGAAGCTGTAAAAAAATAAAGTATATGTTCCCTAAGGGACATGCTGTGGCTTACTGTACGAATACTTTCAGAATAGGTTATTTTAAGATAAATTATCCTCATGCTTTTTATGCTGCAACTTTTTCTGTTAAATATGATGCTTTTGATTACAATATAATGTGTTTTGGCGAGAAAAAAGCAAGGGATACATATAAAAGTATTATGGATATGGGAAAGGAAGCCAGTGCAAAGGACAAGTCTACTGCTGATATGCTTAAGCTTGTTATTGAACTTTATGCCAGAGGTTTAAAATTCGCACCTATTGATTTATATGAATCAGGCACAACAAAGTTTAAGGTTATTGAAAATGAAAACGGCGAAAAGTTTATACTTCCGCCTTTCTGTACAATATCCGGATTTGGTGTTACTGCGGCAGAGGCTCTTGTTAAGGCAAGAGATGAGGGAAGGTTTGAAACAATAGAGGAACTGCAGAAAAGAACAGGACTTGGACAGAGCAATATACAGATGTTAAGGGATGCAGGTGT